>CAMATG010000390.1 GCA_945860645.1 Candidatus Sulfopaludibacter sp. SbA3
AGGACTTCGCGCTGGCCTTCGGGCAGATATTGGAGAGCGTCGAGGATGGCGCTGGCCTGGAGGCGAGAGTCGAGGAGGTCGCGGGGATCGGTGGCGAGATGGCGGGAGACATCGTCAATATGGGACTCGCGGCCGGCGGAACGCTGCCAGCGGCGCTGGCCAGGGCGGTAGCTATGGCGGGCGCGATGGATGCGGAGCCAGCACTCCTGCAGGAGGTCTTCGACGAGTGGGGCGTCGCCGGTGAGGGCGAAGTAGAAGCGGGCGAGGATGGGATTGAGGGCGGCGGCGGCGGCTGAGTCGGCGGCCTGGTAACGGGCCATCAAGTCGGGCAGCAGTTTGACGAGATCGGGTTCGCCGGACTCAGGGTCCGGGGCGGTCATCGATTCACCGTGATCATATCAACGGGCGGGTAGCGGCAACCTCCTGAATCTGAATTAGCTTGGATTCCTGGGGATCGCGGGAGCTGACATTTTCGAGATTGAGGACACCGCGGGGGCAGACTTCCGAGCAGATGCCGCAGCCGACGCAACTGGCGCGGGTGAAGCTCTGATTAGCCTGGGCGTAGGAGCGGACGTCGATGCCCATTTCGCAGTATTTGGAGCACATGCCGCAGGAGATGCACATGTCCTTTTTCACGGTGATGCGGTAGCGGCCGACCTTTTGGACGAGGCCGAGGAGGGCGGCCATGGGGCAGGCGAAGCGGCACCAGACGCGGGTTCCGCCGAGGGGGTAGAGGCCGACGCCGACGACGCCGGAGAGGAGCGAGGAGACGATGAGGCCGTAGTAGGACTGAAATTCGCCGGTTGTGCGGACCAGTTGGGGGTTGGCCTTTCCGGCGCCGTAGGAGATGAACAGGAGCGCGGTGAGCACGACGGTGATGCCGAGGACGGCGTAGATCGTCACCTTTTCGATTTTCCAGGAGGTGGTGGATTTATCCGACAGGTGGCGCCAGGGTTCGCCGAACGTATTGGCGAGGCCGCCGCAGCCGCAGACCCAGGAGCAGTACCAGCGTTTGCCGAAGAAGGCGGCGAGGATCGGGACGAGGACGAGCGAGCCGACGAAGCTATAGATGATGAACGGGAGGGGGAGGGAGAAGATGTAGGAAGGGGTAAGGTAGTCCAGTTTGAGCGGCCAGAAGTAGGAGAGATAGTATTCGGGCTGGTGAAGGAACTTCAGCAGCATGGGGATAGAGTAGGCGAATGTCGCCTGGACAACGATGACGACGATGGTGCGGACGACCTGATAGCGATTGTGGCGGTATTTGCGAATGACGTGAATGCCACCGGCGGTGACGGCGAGGGTGTAGAGGGTGCCGTAGAGGGTCCATTTACTGCCGAGGCCGATGGCTTGGGCGAGCGGCGAGAACCATTCGGTGAAGTAGAGCACCAGATAGAAGCCGGTGAAGAGGGCGGCGAGGACCCATGCGGCCAAACCGCGGTTCTTGATGCTGTGGAGGAGGGCGTGCGCGGCGCCGGGTTTGATCATGACGCCACCCCGAGAGCGGAGAGAGAGACGCGACCGAATTCGACGTCGAATTGGGCGAGGTGAAGGTTTTTGAGGACGTAGGGAAGGTCGCGGCGTTCGTGGATCCACTTTTCAAACCACGTGTGGTTCCAGCGGGAGCCGAGCATGTTGAAGCCGGTGACGGCGCCCTGATCATGCATGATGCGGATGGAGACATTCTTGCCGGGGAGGCGGCGGAAGAAGCTCTCGGCGCCGCGGACGCCGACGGTGGTGTATTCGATTTCGAAGAGTTTGGCGGAGTTGAAGAAAAGCGGCGGGGTGTAATTGACGGTGTCACCGAGCATAGAGAGGGCGGCGAGTTCGCCTTGGCGTTTGGCGGAGTACCAGATCTGTTCGACTTGCCCGGTGGGGAGTTCAGCGCAATCGCCGGCGGCCCAGACGTTGGGGAGAGAGGTGCGGAAATCGGATTGGATTTTGATGCCGCGGCCGAGGGCGGGGGGCGTTTGGACTTCGCGGAGCCATTCGATGGCGGGGCGGACGCCGATGCAGGCACCGAGCATCTGACAGGGCAGTTCCCCGCCCTGACTGGTGCGGACGGCGCTGACGCGGCTGTTTGTATCGGTCTTTACTTCGGTGATTTCGTGGCCGAGGAGGAGATTTACGCCGTGGTGCCGGATGTGATCGGCGATGAGTTCGCCTTCTTCCGGGGCGAGGGCCATGGGCCAATACCAGGCGTCGCGAACGAGGAAATCGACCTGGATGCCGTGATGGTGGAGACATTCGACGAGTTCGACACCGATGAGGCCACCGCCGGCGACGACAGCGCGTCGGGTGGTGGGGGCGAGACGCTCACATTCGGCGAGGTGTTGGAGGGAGACGAAGTTGACGAGGCCGGATTTGGCGGTGGCGAGGCCGGGCCAGGGGGCGGGGTTGGGAATGGAGCCGGTGGCGAGGAGGAGCTTGTCGTAGCTGAGATTGCGGCCGTCGGCGAGGCGGAGGATGCGGGAGGAGGCGTCGAGAGCGGAGACCCAGCCGCGGAGGAGGGTGATGTTCTGTTTGGTGTAGGACTGGCGTTCGAAGGGTTCGAGATCGCGCAAGTTCATGCGGTCCATGAAGGCGTACATGAGGGCAGTGCGGGAGATGAAATAGTCACTTTCGCCACCGATGACGGAGATTTCGGCGTGTGGGTCGCGCTTCCGGAGGGCGAAGGCGGCGGTGACGCCGGCGACGCCGTTGCCGATGATGACGTAATGCATGGAGAGGGGTTCGCTTTCGGGGCGGAGGCGGTAACGATTTATTATTGCGGAAGTTTGCGTTACCGGATGGGGAGTGGCGGCGAATCCTTTGGAGCCGGGCGAGCCAAGAGCCTGCGCGGCGGACGAAGGAGAAACAACTTGATCACACGACGCAGATTTGGAAGCCGGCTGAGCGCGGCGATGGCGGGCAGTGGCGCGGCGGCGGCGGCGGGCAGCCTGGCGGCGGCCGATAAGGAAGCCAAGCATGTTTGCAAGGGCATGAACGAGTGCAAGGGCCAGGGCGGTTGCAGCGCCGGCGAAAACGGATGCGCGGGGAAGAACACCTGCAAGGGCAAGGGCGGCTGCCAGGTGCCGATGAAGGCAAAGAAGGCGTTGCGGATGAAGAAGACGGAAGTGGCGTAGTTTTGCCGGGGCCCGGCGGGCCGGATGGGAAGGAGCTTAGTTATGGCGAATCGATTTGGCCTGCCGGATCTGGGATTTGGAGTGGGTCTGCGGACAGTGCATTTTCCTCATATTTTAGAGTGCTGGCCGAAGGTGGACTGGTTTGAGTTTTTGTCGGAGAATTTCATGGATAGGGGTGGGCGGCCGGCGTATGTGCTGGACCGGATTGCCGAGCGGTATCCGGTGGTGATGCACGGGGTTTCGATGTCGGTGGGGAGCACGGACCCGGTGAATTTCGAGTATCTGGGGAAGCTGAAGAGGCTGGCGGCGCGGACGCGGACGCGGTGGATCTCCGACCACTTATGCTGGACGGGGGTATCGGGTTTAAACACGCATGATTTGCTGCCGATGCCATACACGGACGAGTCTTTGCGGGACGTGGCGGAGCGGGTGCGGGTGATTTCGGATTGCCTGGAGCGGCCGGTGTTTCTGGAGAACCCGTCGTCGTATGTGGAATTTACAACGTCCACGTGGGAGGAGGCGGATTTTCTGGCGGAATTGACGTCATTGAGCGGGTGTGGATTGTTACTCGACGTGAATAACATCTATGTCAGCTCGTTCAATCACGGATTTGACCCGATGGCGTATTTGAACCGGATTCCGGCGGACCGGGTGGCACAGATCCACTTAGCGGGACATACCCACAAAGGCACGCACATCCTGGACACGCATAGCGACCATGTGGTGGACGAGGTGTGGCGACTGTACCGGCGGGCGTATGAGCGGATGGCGGCGGTTTCGACGTTATTGGAATGGGACGAGGCGGTGCCTTCTTTTGACGTGGTGCATGCCGAGGCGCGGAAGGCTGGATTGTACCGGAGAGCTTCGTATGCGGCTTGAGGGATTGCGGAGTTGGATGCAGGGGTGCATTGTTCATGACGAAGGGGTGGAGGCGGCGGCGCGGTGGATCAAGCCATCGGCCCGGATGGCGCCCGTGGAGCGGCTGGACATTTACCGGGGGATGTACGAGGTGCGACTGGTGGAGGCGTTGCGGGTGGATTATCGGGCGCTGGAGCGTTTTTTGGGGGAGGAGATTTTTGGCGAGCTGGCGGCGATGTATCTACGGGCGTATCCTTCCCGGAGCTATACGTTGAACCGGTTGGGGGATGGGTTGCCGGGGTTTGTGCGGGTGCTGGCGGAGTTGGAGTTGGCCGAGACGATGGTATTTGACGGGGAGCCCGGGGCGATCCGGGTGGTGGAGTTAGCCTATCCGGCGGACGTGTATGTGGAGGCGGTGCGCGGGGGCAGGGCGTTGCCGGGGATGCGGCCGCGGCGGACCCGGCTAGCGGTGTACCGGCGTGGGTATGCGGTTTGCTTTTTGGAATTACGGGCGCGACCGTTTGCGATGCTGGCGGGGCTGTTGCGCGGGGAGGGGCTGGCAGCATTGGAGCACGCCAGCGAGGCCGAGATTTACGGGTGGTTTCGGGAGTGGAGTGAGGCCGGGATGGAGGCGTTGGCTAGTCTCGATTTCGGCGGCGCAGGAGTCCGAAGGCGATGAGGCCAGCGAGCGAGAAGGTGATGGTGGACGGCTCGGGAACGCTGGTTGGGGTAGTGTTGACGTTGCCGTAGAGAGAGAAGGCGAGGGCGTTCGTCGTTTGGCCGGTGGGAATGGTTGGAACCTGGCTTTGGCGGGCGTTGCCGGGGCCGTTGGCGGCGATGGCCCAGTAGACATCGGCGTTGTTGTTGGTGGTGAGGGTGGCGCCGTCGTGCAGTTCGAGCCAGTAGGTTCCGGCGGCGAGGTCGAGGACGGAGGGCAGGTTCAGGTCGACGAGGTAGTTGTTATGGATGTTGACGGGGATGGCACTGAGGAAGAGCGGGGTGACATTGGTGAAGGAGCCGGAAGAGACAACGGAACCGAGGGCGCCGTTGGCGTCCTGGTAGAAGGCGTAGGAGAGGTTGCCGGCGAAACCCTGATCGGTGGCGGTCATCCAGAAGCGGATGGAGTCGATGGTGGAGGCGGAGGCGAGAGTGAAGTCGTCAGCGGAACGGAAGAGGCTGATGCTGCGGGCATTGGCTTTGGATTCGTCGGGGGTTCCGTTAGCGAAGATAACGGCGGCGGGTGCGAGGCCGCTGGTTGCGGCGAGTAGTGCGGTGACAATGGATAGGTGCATGAGGGTCCTCCGACCGGGCATCGACTGCGGTCACTGTCGATGCGGATCCGCGGACTGGGATTGATCATCGCCGGGAGATTTTATTTCGTGGGGGTGGTTAGCGGACTTCGAGTTCGTCGAACTGGAGGACGGCGGGGCCGGTGCGTTCGAGGCGGATGAAGCGGGCGGGTTGGCCGGAGTGGGGGGCCCAGGTGAGGCCGTCGGCGCTGAGGAGAATGCGGACGCCATGGGCGCGTTCGGGATAGACGAGATTAGGGTGCAGGCGGATGGCGGTGATGGGGGTTGGCGTGCCGAGATCGACTTGCCACCAGGGGTTTTGTTCCAGTTGGGTGGAGACGCCGTAGGCACCGGTGATACGGCCATCGACACCGCCGCCGGGGCTGTTTAACGGGCCGGTGCTGCTTTGGGTGGTGGGTTTGCCCGTGGCTTTGTGGGTGGTGAGGCGGGGCTGATAGACGATGTAGATGGGTTGGAAATCAGGGGGCGGAGTGGAGAGGACGGGGGCGGCCATGCGACTGAGGCGGAGGAGGCTGTTTTGGGCGGATTGGAGTTCGGCGAGGGAGACGCTGGGGTCTGCCAGGAGCGGGGCGCGGAGGGCGATGCGGGGGAGGTTGATGGGGTCGGTGACGGGGTTGGCGGTGATGCGAGAGATTTGGGCGCGGGCCTGATCCAGGGTGTTGGGATCCTGGGCGGCGAGGGTCACGGCGAACAGGAAAACCAGGAGGCGCATAGGATTTACCAGAGGGGCGGGACCATTTGGGCGTTCAGCGTGTCCCAGGCGGTTGCCAGCTCCTTGAGTTTGGCGGGGTCGGCTGGGGCGAGGTCGTTCGATTCGCGGATGTCCTGGGTGAGGTTGAAGAGCTGCCAGGGCTTGTCTGGATCGCGGGGGCCCATTTGGCGGACGATTTTCCAATCGCCGCGGCGGAGGGCTTGCGACTTATTGTAGCGCCAGAAAAGGGTGCGGGGTTGGGT
>CAMATG010000391.1 GCA_945860645.1 Candidatus Sulfopaludibacter sp. SbA3
GTGGCCTACGACCCGGCCGGTCGCGTCCACACCTTCTGCCACGCCGTGCGCGGCAAATGGCACGTTATGGGCGTCACGCAGGGCGCCGGGCTCAGCCTGCAATGGTTCCGCAATCAACTGGCCAGCGGCGAATCCTATGACGATCTGACACGCACCGCCGCCGGTTGCGCGCCGGGCGCGCGCGGCCTCTTATGGCTACCGTATCTGATGGGCGAACGCACGCCACATCTGGATTCCATGTGCCGCGCCGCGTGGGTCGGCCTGACCGCCGCCCATACCCGCGCCGACATGGCGCGCGCCGTGCTGGAGGGCGTCTGCTACAGCCAGAAGGATTGCCTGGACATTATCCGGGGCCTGGGCTGCGGCGTCAGCAGCGTGCGTCTCTCCGGCGGAGGCGCCAAGAGCGCCATGTGGAAACAGCTTTTCGCCGATGTCTTCGGAACGCCGGTCGCGGTTCTCGAAAGCCAGGAAGGTTCCGCCTACGGCGCGGCGCTATTGGCCATGACGGGAACGGGCGCATTTGGCTCGGTGGTCGAGGCCTGCGGGGCCACCATTCGTGAAGTCGAAAACATTCCGCCGGGCGCCGACTCGGCGTTCTACCAGCGGGCGCATGGTGTCTACCAGGCGCTGTATCCCGCGCTGCGCGAGAGCTTCCGCGCCATCGACAGTCTGGGATAACGGTGTTCTGCGACGTCAGCCTCCCGGTTCCGCTCGACCAGCCCTTTACCTACGCGCTGCCACTGTCGCTGGTCAACCGGGTGAAACCGGGGGCCCGCGTGGTCGTTCCCTTCGGCACCCGTAAACTGACCGGGGTGGTCCTGGCGGTGCACCGCCAAACGCCGGACAGGCAGGCCCGGGCCGTCGAAAAGCTGATTGACGAAGAGCCCATCTTCGACACCACGCTGCTGCGGCTCGCCCACTGGGTGGCGTCCTACTACTGCGCGCCGCTCGGTGAAGTTCTGCGCAGCATGGCGCCCACGTCGGCGGAGACCAGCCGCTCCAAGGTTTACACGCTCACCGATACGGGCCGCGACTACGTCCGCCAATCGCTCTTCGGCGAAGAAGACCCCTCGCCGCAGGCACGTCTGCTGCGCATGCTGGAAGTCCGCCCGCTCTCCGCGTCGTATCTGAAGACGAAGGTGGAAGACGCCCCGCGCCTGTTGAAAGCGCTCGAACAGAAGGGGTTCATCGGCGTGGAGGAAGACGTCAGCGCCAAGGATCCGATGCGCGCGCCGGCCGAACAGTTGCGTGTGCGTTTCGCCAAGCGGGCCGAGGGGTTGAAGCTCCCAAAAGTGGAGCGGGAACTGCTCGCGTACCTGGAATTGCATCCAGGAGAACACGGCCTCGCCGCGCTCGAAGCGTCTGTCAAAGACGCCTCCCGCGGAGGCCGGGCATTGGCCCGCCGAGGTCTCGCCACCCTCCGCATCGCGCCCATCGCTATGCTTGCCGACGAACGCCCTCCGCATGCCCTCAACACGTGGCAACAGGCAGCGTTCGACAAGATTCGCGCCCAGCTCGATACCGGCGCCTTCGGCGCTTTTCTCCTGCAAGGCGTCACGGGCAGCGGCAAGACCGAAGTCTATCTGAGCGCCATCGAACACACCCTGCAACTCGGCCGCGCCGCCCTGCTTCTCGTCCCTGAAATCGCGCTGACCCCCGCGGTGGCCGGCCAATTCCTGCACCGTTTCGGCGACCGTGTTGCCATTCTCCACTCCGCCTTCAGCGATAACGAACGAACCGAACAATGGCGCCGCATCCGCAGCGGTGAAGCAGGGGTCGTCGTCGGCACTCGCTCTGGCGTCTTCGCTCCCATTCAGAACCTCGGACTTATCATCGTCGACGAAGAACACGATCAAAGCTACAAGCAGCAGGAGGCGCCCCGCTACAATGGCCGCGACGTCGCGGTGATGCGTGCCCGGGAGTTGAACGCCACCATCATCGTCGGCTCGGCCACACCGGCGCTCGAAACGCGCTACAACGTCGAACGGGGAAAGTACACGCTGCTGGAGTTGCCGGAACGCGTCGCCGGCCGGCCGATGCCAATCGTACAGCTCGTCGACATGCGCGAAGAATTCCTGGAAACCCGCCAAATGGGAACGTTCTCCCGCCCGCTATTGGCGGCACTCGACGAGCGCCTTGCCGCCGGGGAGCAGACCATGCTGCTGCTCAATCGCCGCGGCTTCTCCAGCTTCGTCAGCTGCCGCTCCTGCGGTGAACGCGTGCAGTGCCCCAACTGCGCCGTCACACTAACCTATCACCGGCGAGACAAACGGCTGCTCTGCCACTACTGCAATTACGCCGAACGGATTCCCGACCGCTGCAAAAAGTGCGATAGCGAGTACCTGCACTTCCTGGGAACGGGCGCCGAAAAGGTGGAAGACGAACTCCACAAGGCGATGCCGCGCGCCCGCATCGCGCGCATGGACCGCGACACCGTCAGCACCAAACGGCATTTTGAAACGATTCTCCACGGCTTCCGCGAAGGCAACTTCGATATCCTCGTCGGCACCCAGATGATCGCCAAGGGACACGATATTCCCAACGTCACCCTCGTCGGCATCGTGTCCGCCGACATCGGCCTCGGCATGCCCGATTTCCGCGCCGCGGAGCGCACGTTTCAACTCCTCACGCAAGCCAGCGGACGCGCCGGACGCGGCGAACTCCCCGGCCGAGTCATCCTGCAAACCTCCAATCCCGAACATTACGCCGTCCGCCTGGCATCGCAGCAAGATTACGCCCAGTTCTACGAAAAAGAAATCCTGTTTCGGAAATCGATGCGCTATCCTCCGTTCAGCGCGTTGGCCAACATCCTCGTGCGCGATGAAGTGCAGGAGGAAGCCCTCCGCAAGAGCACCGAACTGGAGCGACTGCTGCGCCCGGAGCCGAAGGAAATGCGCGTCATGGGACCTGCGCCCGCGCCAGTGCCGCGCCTCAAAAACGAGTTCCGTTACCAGTTGCTCCTGAAATCCTCCGACCGCAAAAAACTGAACGAGACGCTGCACAATATTCGCCGTTTCGCCGCCCAACAAAAGTGGGGCGCAACGGCGCTGGTGATTGACGTCGATCCTGTTTCTCTGTTGTAATTGCCGCGCATGTTACTTGAACGTCAGCCCTTCCAGCTTGTGGAGCGCAACCTCCGCCACGCGATGGCGTTCTACGCCGGGTCCCACCCCGACGGGCTGGTTCGCGAAATGCCGGGCATTGACGCCATCAGTTGCGGTTGGAACTACCCGGTGTTCAACTCGGCCCTGCTCTCCTCACCAGTTCCGGGAATCCACGGCGAACTGTCGGCCCGCATCACCAATGCGGCTTCGTTCTACCGCAGCCTCAACATGGGCTGGTCGTACTGGGCTTGTCATGACTTACTGGACGCCGCTACGCTGCGCCATTTAAAGGACCGGTGTTATTCCTACGGGATGGATCCCGTTGTTACTGCCCCGGGAATGTACACTGACGTGTTGCACCCGGCTCATCTCCCGGCTGCGCCAATCAGCGTGAAAGAGGTGTGCGACGCCTCCTCCAGATTAACTTTCTCCCATCTTGTCTCGACAATTTTCGATCTGCCGTTTCAAATGACAATGCATGTCTATGGCCAGGAAGAGAGCTGGACCCACGAATATGGCGGTTTCATTGGATATTTTGAGGACCGCCCGGTAACGATTGCCATGCTGAATGTATCTGACTCCTGCTGCGGTTTTTACTCGGTTGGAACAGTGCCTGGATATCGCAGGCGAGGGTTCGCGGAAACAGTCATGAGAGTTGGTCATGAACGAATGCGAAATCGCTTGTATTCTGATTCTTGCGTGCTACAATCGAGCACCGTTGGGCGTCGCCTGTACGAACAAATGGGGTTCCGGGAAGTCACCCGGTTTTCTGTTTTCAGGTCGACATCCGGCTAAGCAGTGACTCGAAAACAGGAGACTATTGCTATGGGAATGATGGAAGAGTTCAAGCAGTTCGCGGTGTCCGGTAACGTCATGGATCTCGCCGTTGGCGTGATCATCGGCGGCGCGTTCGGCAAGATCGTGAACTCCCTTGCGAACGACGTGATTATGCCGCCAATCGGCCTGCTCCTTGGCGGAGTGGATTTCAAGGGTATGTACACTGCCCTTGACGGCAAAACCTACGAAAACCTGGAGGCCGCGGTGAAAGCCAAAGCTCCGGTGATTGCATACGGCATGTTCATCCAGAACGTGGTCGAGTTTGTGATCCTTGCGTTCGTGATTTTCATGATGGTTCGCGCAATGAATAAAATGCGCCCCGGCGTCGCCAGCGACAAAAAAGCCGGTGGTTGATAGACTTTCTATTTGAGATCCATGGGGCTCCTCCAATACCCGGAGCCCCATACACCGCAACGTGCCAGACGAACGACTTCCCTTCACCGCCACCCATCTTTCCTCTCCCTACGACGGCATCCGCCCCCTTCCCGTCCGAGTCCTCCTCGACAACGTCCGCAGCCTCTACAACGTTGGCTCGTTCTTTCGAACCTCCGACGCCTGTGCGCTGGAACGGCTCTATCTAGGCGGCATCACAGGCTTCCCCCCGCAAAAACAGATCACCAAAACCGCCCTCGGCGCCGAAGACCGCGTGCCCTGGGAACACCACTGGGACATGTCGCCCGTGCTCGATTCCCTGCAGGCCGAAGGCGTACAACTCGCCGCCATCGAAACCAGCGTCCGCTCTGTCGATCTCTTTGACTGGCAACCCCGCTTCCCCGTCTGCGTCGTCTTCGGCCACGAGGTCGACGGCATCCAACCCCACATCGCCGAACGATGCGAAGTCCACGTGCGCATCCCCATGCTCGGATCCAAGCATTCGTTGAACGTCGCCACCGCCGGCGGCGTCATGCTCTACGAACTCCTGCGCAAATACCGCGAACTCCTGCGAAGATAGATAGCATTATGCGCCGAGCCTCTCTGCTCCTCCTGGCCGTTGCCTCCTTCGGGCAACAGACCGCCTTCGGGCAACAGACAATGTTCCCCCCTGTCCGCGGCACTCGCGAAATGGTCGGTGCGGCGAACAACTTTGAAGTGGAGGCCGGCTTCCGCATCCTCGCCGCCGGTGGCAACGCCGTCGACGCGGGCGTGGCCTCGACCCTCGCCGCCGCCGTCACCGAACAGGCCCGCTTTGGCCTCGGTGGCGAAATGCCGCTGCTCATTAAGATGAACGGCAAGCCCGTTGTCGTCGTCAACGGCGTAGGCACCGCGCCGAAACTGGCCACGCCAGACTGGTACAGTCAGCGCAAACCCGGCGCCTGGGAAAATCCCGCGCAGATGCCGCCCATCCCCGGCGAAGGGATCCACGCCGCCATCCTCCCCGGCGTCTTCGACGGCCTCATGCTGGCCCTCCAACAGTACGGCACCAAGTCCTTCGCCGAGGTCGCCGCTCCCGCCATCGAGTACGCCGACCAGTTCCCCATTGGGGAAGAGTTCGCCACGTTCATCAAGAACGGCGAGCGCTTACTCGCCTCCTGGCCCACCTCCAAGGCCCACTTCCTCCCCGGCGACAAGGTCCCGCAACGCGGCACCATCTTCAAACAACCCGCCCTCGCCAAGACGCTTCGCGAACTGGCCGCCGCCGAAAAGAAACAGCGCGGCAACCGCGAAAAGAAGATCCAAGCCGTTCGCGACTACTTCTACCGTGGCCCTATTGCAAAGAAGATTGCCGCATTCTCCGAAGCCAACGGTGGACTGATCCGCTACGAAGACCTTCGCGATTTCAAGGCCGAAATCGACACGCCCCAAACCACCGACTACCGCGGCTACACCGTCGTCAAACCCGGCTTCTGGACGCAAGGCCCCGTCATGCTCCAGGCTCTCCAACTCCTCGAAGGGTACGACCTGAAAGGAATGGGCCACAACTCCGCGCCCTATCTCCACACCGTCATAGAAGCCGTCAAACTCGCCTTCGCCGATCGCGACGCCCACTACGGAGACCCCAAGTTCTCCAAGATCCCCGTCGACACCCTTCTCTCTCGCGACTACGCCGCCGCCCGCCGCAAGCTCATCGATCCCAACAAAGCCTCCATGGAATCCCGCCCCGGCGCCATGGGAACTAATCTGCGCGCCGCCGTCGCAACCGAACACAACAGCGTCCAGGACACCACTTGCGTCAACGTTGTCGATAGGCAAGGCAACGTCTTCTCCGCTACGCCCAGTGGCGCCTGGCTCCCCAGCGTCATCGCCGGCGATACCGGCATCCCGCTCTCAAGCCGCCTGCAGAGCTTCGTGATGACC
>CAMATG010000392.1 GCA_945860645.1 Candidatus Sulfopaludibacter sp. SbA3
GAGCGTCGAGAGTTGCGGGGTGGTTTTTTCGCGGAAGTAATTGGTGGCGGCGGTGTCGGACCCTTTGAAGATTTTCTGCGCGTCGGCGAAGGTCATTTGGCGAATGGCGTCGCCGAAGATGTCTTTGGCGAAGGGCGCGGCAGCTTCGGCGGCGCGGTTCATGCCGAGGACGAGTTCGTCCAGTTTTCGGCCAAATCCGGCGATTCTGAGGGCTTTTTCGATCTTGCGGATCGGCTCGGGTAGGAGGATTTTGATGACTTCGTTGGCGAAGTAGCCATCGAGGCGGCCGGTGAGGGAGACGGCGTTACTGGTGCCGATGCGGAGCGCTTCTTTGAGGCCGTCGGCAAGTTTGGGATTCGTCTTCAGTTTGGAAAAGATGCCGCCGGGGAATTGGGCGCTTACAGGAAGCGTCGTAAGCAGGAAAATTCGACGGCAGGTCATGGGACCACGATACACTGCTTGCCTATGGGGCGGAAGCAGCTACTGGTGTGGATGGTGGGCTCGATCACCATCAACTACATTGGGCGGTCGGCGATGAGCATTGCCGGACCGGATATCGCCAAGCAGTATGGGTTCAGCGAGGCGGAATTGGGGCAGATTTTCGCTGCCTTCTGGCTGGGGTATGCGGTGATGATGTGGCCGTCTGGGTGGCTGGCGGACCGGTTTGGCGCGGCGCGAGTTTTGGGGATTTGCGGGCTGGTGACGGCGGCGGCGCTGGCGGGGAATGCGGGGGTGTCGGTGCTGTTTGGATTCCTGGCGCTGAGGCTGGCGTTTGGCGTTTTTTCGGCCGTTTTTTATCCGGCGTGTGGCAGTATGACGCTGGCTTTTCCGAGCGAGCAGTTCGCGAGCGTGCAGGGCCTGGTTGGCGCGGGATCGAATCTTGGCGCGGCGGTGGCGCCGATGTTGGTATTAGGACTGAGCCGGTGGTGGGGCTGGCAGGGGGCGTTTCTGGCGGTGGCTGGGCTGACGTTGGGGTTCTTCGGATTGTGGGTTTGGCGAATGCCGACGGCACCTACGGCGGCGCCGGAGCGGCGGGAGTTTTTGCGGTTGAGCAGGCCGCTGGTGCTGCTTTCGCTGCAGTACTTCTGCATCAGCTACTTCTACAGTTTTGGCGATTCGTGGAGCTTCTACTATTTTCGAGAAATCCGTCATTATCCTGAGGAACAGAGCGCATTGTTCGCGACGTTGCTGCAGGTGGCGGGCGGGGTGATGATGCCGCTGGGCGGATGGCTGACGGACGTGATGGCGCCGCGATGGGGGAGGGTGCGACCGATCTTCATTGGGCTGGCGGGGAGCGGTGTGATGCTGGCGGCATCGACGTGGATGGTGAGCCCGTTGGCTGTGTTGACGCTGATCACGGCGGCGTATGGGCTGGTGGTGGCGTGCGAGGGCGCGTTCTGGTGGGCGGTGTTGACGAACTCGGCTGATAGCCCGGGGGCGGGCTACGGGCTGGCGAATGGGATCGGGAACCTGGCGCAGTTTGGGGCGCCGTTGTTGATGCCGTGGATTGCGGCGCGGTGGGGATGGGACGCGGCGGTGTGGTCCGTGGCGCTGGCGCTGGCCGGGGCCGCCGCGTTCTGGGTTAGTACTTACAGCGCGAGTTGGCGGCCTTCACGAAGTAGCTCTTGAAGTTCTTCGCCTTGGTGTCCATGCAGCCTTCGAGGTCGAGCAGTTCGACCTTGCGGAAATCGACCGGGTGGCTTTCGCTTTGCAGCGAGATGGAGCCGCCGGTGAGAATCTTGCCTTCCTGGAAGACGCCGGGGGTGAGGTTATTGACGGCGCCACCGCCCATCTGAGGCTTTTCGTAGGAGAGCACTACTTCGCCGTCGATGATGTGCTCCACCTTCTCGCTGCCTAGCACCTTCACTTCGACGCGGACCCACTGATCGCCGTCGTAGGTCTTAGATTTTGAGACGAGGCAGTGCGGGGTGAAGAGCTTGCCATCGCGTTCCACGTTGGTGCCGGGGGTGCAGAGATTGGCCGTGGTCCGCGGGCCTTTACCGAGGCCGCCGAGGAGTTGCACTTCGATGGAGATGGGGAAGTTCTGGTCCTTGCCCATGGTGGCCGGATCCTGGCCGTGGATCATGATGCCGCTGTTGCGAGTGGCCCAGCCAGGGCCTTTGTTGGCTTGATCGGCGGTGAAGCGGTACTCGACGGCAATGATGTAGTAGGAGTACGGATTCTTGTAGAAGAGGTGGCCGAAGCGCTCTTTGAACTCGTCGTAGCCGTCGTAGCGAACCTGCAATTGGCCGTCGCGCACGCGGAAGGTGTTGGCGAAGTTTTCGTTGTAGGGGTAGCCGGTGATCTTGGGCGACCAGCCCTTCAGGTTCTTGCCGTTGAAGAGTTGGAGCCAATCTTTTTTGTCCGCGTTTTTGTTTTCGGCGGAGCAGAGCGTGGCCAGCAGCAGGGCCAGGGCGACGGGGCGAAAGAGCATGTAATTACGGTATCGCAAACACGCGGCG
Source organism: Candidatus Sulfopaludibacter sp. SbA3 (assembly GCA_945860645.1). Lineage (GTDB taxonomy): Bacteria > Acidobacteriota > Terriglobia > Bryobacterales > Bryobacteraceae. The sequence continues at coordinate 2,463 of CAMATG010000392.1, forward strand.
CGGGTTGAGGGCGAAGGGCGCAACGATACCGAAGGTGTTCGACAGCGGCAGATGTTCTTCGGCGAGTGGGAAGCCGAGGGTGTCGTGGGCGAAGGCGCGGCGGGCTTGGATGCGTTGCCAGGTGTCGGGAAACTGCGTGGCGAGATCGGCGCGGAGTTCGAGATCGGCAACGGCGAGGCCATCTTCCATGCGCGTGGAGAAATAGACGGGATTGCCGGGAATTACGTCGGTTTGGAAGACCATGCCGGATTGGATGTGTTCGGTGGAATCGGCGTAGATGGGGGAGCTGAGCCATTCATCGAGATGGATGAGATGGCCGGCGTTGAGGAAGATGCCGTATTTGTCGAAGGGCAGGCGGCGCTGGATGAGCGAGTGGAGCGTGCCGCCGGTGGCGCCGATATGGAGATTGGCAAGCCAGGCGCCCATGGCGTCCATGTAGGGGCCGGCGAAGTTGGGCACGTAGTCGCGGGCGGCGACGGGGAGATCGGCTTCCGATTCGGCCACCCAGCCGGCACGGCAGATGTTGGCGCCCCAGTAGGCGATGTTGGCCGACCAGGGATAGCCGCGGCGGAACGTCTCGCCGCTGGCGCTGGCCAAGCTGATGCGATTCGGCCCGGTTTTGCAGGTGATGTGGCAGGAGAGTGGCAGGCCGTCGTAGCCGGCGTGGGCGATTAACTTCTGGTCCGTCATGCCTTCGCGGAGCGCGAACTGCAGGCGGCGCATGGCTTCGGAGGCCTTGTGGTTGGTGTACTCGAAGAAGGCGATTTCCGAGGCCGTGCAGATGGCGCGGAGGCGGACGATGAATGCCGTTTCGTTGGTGACGCGGGCGTGGCCGGCGAGGCGGCGGAGAGTGTCGATGAGGTAGGACGGGAGGTCGCTTGCGAACGGGTCGCCGTAGTGTTTCCAGCCGACGCAGCCGACGCGGCTCTGGGCATCGATGCGCTCGGCGTGGAGGATGTCGTCGAGCGGGCGGCTGGCGTCGCGGGGTTGATCGAGGAGGGAGAAGGGCTGGTAGCGCTCGGCGCGGAGTTGGCCGGACTTACGGAGAGGGCTGATGGGCAGGTACGACATGCACTCATTGCCGGCGAGCAGGAGCGGGGTGTTGTCCTGGGAGACGATGAGCAGAGCTTCTTCGAAGCGAGGGTCGAAGTTGGTGAGCCAGGCGACGTTGGCGAAGTGTTCACGGTCGGCGTAGAGGACGAGGTGGGTGAGGCCGCGGGCGACCATGGCGGTGCGAACGCGGTCGATACGCGCCTGCAGTTCGGCGGCGGTGACGGGCGGGCGGACGGGTTCGGGTCCGAAGTGCGGCCAGTCGAGTTCGATCAGCCGCGCCATGGATTAGAGCTCCACGAGGATCTTGCTGATGGAGGCGGGGGCGGCGTACCAGTCCTGCAGGGCTTGTGGGACCTGGTCGAGAGAAACGACGCGGGAGACCATCTCTTCGAGCGGGAATTTCGTCTCGCTAAGCATGCGAATGACGCCTTCGAAATCCTCCGGCAGCGCGTTGCGGGAGCCGAGAATATCGAGCTCCTTTTGCACGAAGAGGCGGGTGTCGTAGTGGACCTCGTCCTTGGCATAGCCGATGTAGACGACGCGGCCGGTGAAGGCGACGAGTTCGACGGCGAGGCGGAAGGTTTCCGGGGTGCCGATGGCTTCGATGACGACATCGGGGCCGAGGCCTTCGGTGAGGGATTGCAGGCGTTCGGCGAGATTTTGAGTCTTGCTGTTGATGCCGACATGGGCGCCGGCGCGTTGGGCGAGGGCGAGTTTGCGGTCGTCGACATCGACGGCGATGACGGTGGCGCCGTGGAAGGCGGCGGCAGCGATGGCGCCGAGGCCGACGGCACCGCAGCCAAGGACCATGACCTGATCGGTGGGGGAGACGCGGCCGCGGCGAGCGGCGTGGTAGCCGACGGTGAGCGGTTCAACGAGGCTGAGATCGCGCAGTTGCAGGCGTTCGGCGATGATCAGCTTTTGGTACGGGACGGTGATGTAGTCCGTCATCGCGCCGTCGCGCTGCACGCCGAGCGTCTGGTTGTGTTTGCAGGCGTTCGGACGTTCGCGCAGGCAGGAGGCGCATTTGCCGCAGTTGGTATAGGGGGAGAGAGTTACGGCCAGACCGGGCTGATATTTTTCCGGAACGCCGTCGCCAACGGATTCAATTGTCGCGGCGATTTCGTGGCCCGGGATGCGGGGGTAGGCGACGAGCGGATTCTTGCCGCGGAAGCTGCTGAGGTCCGACCCGCACATGCCAACAAAGCGCACTCGCAGTAACACTTCACCCGCATTCAAGTTCGGGGCGTCCACTTCTCCAACTTCCGCTTCCAGTGGTTTCCGAATGTAGAGTGCTCGCATAAAGGGTCTCCTGATGATTCTAATGGGGCGGGGCCGGGCGCGTCTATCGCAATCGCATGGAAAGGCGAACGGACGGCGGTTTTTAGCATACAATTGCCGGGTACATGACTTCGACAACGAATCGCTGGCGACTGGCCGGCGCCGCCGTATTAATGCAGGTTTGCCTGGGTATTATTTATGCCTGGTCGGTGTTTCGCGGACCACTGGAGCAGCACTACGGATGGTCGAAAACCGAGTCTATCGCGCCGTACCGGTGGTCGATTTTGTTTTTCACGCTGGCGATGATTGTGGCCGGTTTCTGGCAGGACAAGAAGGGGCCACGATTGGTGGGCAGCGTGGGGGGGCTATTACTGGGCGCCGGCTGTTTGCTGGCGACGTTTATTGGCGACACGCCGATGGGGTTGAATGTAGCCTATGGCGTGGTGGCCGGATTGGGTGTTGGCTTCGCGTATGTCACTCCGATTGCGACGTGTGTGAAGTGGTTTCCGGACAAACGCGGGTTTGTTGTGGGCATGGCGGTGATGGGGTTTGGCATTGGTTCGCTGGTGTTTGCGCCACTGCTGGAGGCGCTGTTGGGCAAAGATCCGGCGCAGTACGCGGTGACGCTGCCGCGGACGTTTTTGATTCTTTCGGCAATCTTCTTCGTGGTGGTGATCGGCTGCGCGCAGATGTACAAAGTGCCGCCGGCGGGATGGAAGCCGGAAGGGTGGACGGCGCCGGTGGCGGCGCAGGGAACGCGTGTCGACTACACGCCGGGCGAGATGCTGCGGACGCGGCAGTTCTGGGTTTTGTGGCTGGTGTATTTTCTGGGGAGTTCGATCGGGCTGACGGCGATTGGCGAGTCGGCGCCGTTGGTGAAAGAACTGGCCGGGAGCGCGGCGGTGATGACGGGGGGCGTGGCGCTGGGGGTGATGTCGCTTTTCAACGGCGTGGGCCGGCTGATCTGGGGCACGGCATCGGACAAGATGGGGAAGCAAAAAGTGGTGTACACAATGTTTGCCTTGTCGGCTTTGACGTGCGCGTTGTTACTCCCGGGGACGACGGATTTCTGGCGGGTTCTGGCGGGGATCTGCATCGTCGGATTCTGTTACGGCGGCTATCTGGCGTTGATGCCTTCGCTAGCGGCCGAGTATTACGGGGCGAAGAACATTGGCGCTAACTACGGGCTGTTGTTCACGGCCTGGGGCGCGGCTGGGTTCACGATTCCGCGATACATCGCAACGATTCTGGAAACGAAGAAGAAGATGGGACAAGTGGGCGAGGGATACGACCAGATGTTCTACACGCTGGCCGGGCTGGCCGCAGCTGGGTTACTGATCAATTATTTCCTGCAAAAACCAACAAATTCCAGCGCGGCTTGAGACGAATCGGCGCGAAAACGCACTACGTCAATGAGTGCCTTCGAAGAT
>CAMATG010000393.1 GCA_945860645.1 Candidatus Sulfopaludibacter sp. SbA3
GACTTCGTCGAGCCAGCCGCGGAGTTCTCGGAAGGGTTCGTGGCGGAGTTGGTAGATGCGGACGCGGGCGTCGGCTTCGATGCCTTGTTCGGCGACGAGGCCGGCGCGGCGGAGGACGCGGAGGTGGCGGCTCATGGCCTGGGGGCTGAGGTGCAACGCGGCGGCGATTTCGCTGGCGCGACGGGGTTCGCGGTGGAGCAGGTCGACGACGGCGCGGCGGGTATCGTCGGCGAGGGCGGCGAGGGTGGCGTTGACCATTGCCGCTAGTCTTCGCGCGGGTCGCGGAGGCGTTGGGTGAACCACCACATGTGGCCTTCGCAATCGACTGCGCCGTAGCTGCGGTCGGCCCAGTAGTCTTCGCCGTAGTCGTGGACCTTGGGTTCATCGACAATGACGGCGCCGGCGGCGCGGGCGTGGGCGCAATGGGCGTCGACATCGTCGACGAAGAGCAGGAGGCACTGGGTGTTGACTCCATTGATGGCGCGGGGGCTGGCGCCGGGAGGGAAGTGTTCGCGGCCGGGCTTGGCGCCGGCCTGGGAGACCATGACGAGCGCTTCGCCGTAGGTGAGCTCACTGTGTTCGATGCGGCCCCCTTCTCCCTCCACACGGAGACGGACGGAGAAGCCGAATGCGGCGCAGAGCCAATCGATGGCGGCTGCCGCGTCATTGTAGTAGAGAGCGGAGGAGAGGCGGGGCCAGCCCTTTGGTGTTTGCTTCATTTGGATATAGTTAACTGAAACAGATACTAAAGTCAATCTTGACTTTTGGTGAGTGGCTGGCGAAGATAGGGCGAAGATGAATTTCAAGTCAGCGACTTTAGGGGTGGTGTTTATGACGATGTTCGCCGGAGCGGCCGAGGTGGCGAAGGGGAGCTTTGACGTGAAGTTGAAGCCGGTGGAGAGCGCGGCGGTGGGGCGGATGACGCTCGACAAGACATTTGCGGGCGACCTGGCGGGGACGAGTCAGGGAGAGATGCTGGGGCACATGTCGGCGGTGAAAGGGTCGGGCGGGTACGTGGCGATGGAGAAGGTGACGGCGACGCTGGCGGGGCGGAAGGGCACGTTCATTCTGCAGCACATGGGCACGATGGCGGGTGGGAAGCAGGAACTGCGGATTACGGTGGTGCCGGATTCGGCGACGGATGCGCTGGCTGGCTTGGCGGGTAGCATGGACATCCGGATTGACGGGAAGGACCACTTCTACACGTTCACCTACACGCTTCCGGCGGAGTGATCAGGGCTTGGCGCCAATGACCGCGAGTTGGCGCATTTGTTTGGGCGAAAGGGCGCGATTGAAGACGGCGACACCGCCGATGGCGCCCGTGAAGCCAACGCTCTTCGAAGTGTGGATGACGCGGCCGATGGTGAATGGGCCGCCGTCTTCGGGGGTGCGCGGATCGTAGAGATCGTGGGGGAACCAGAAGGGGTTGACGCGCAGAGCCATGAGTTCGCGGGTCGTTTTCCCGTTTTCGGTCGTCACGCGGACTTTGGTGAATTCGTAGGTCAGGAGTTCGACGCGGCGGGTGGCGGACTTCTCGATGACCTGGCGTTTCCGCGGTTTGGTTTCGGGCGGGTTGTAGTCCTTGCCCCAGGCCGCGGCGGGCCATTTGAAGAAGGGATGTTGGGCGGGGTTGTCGATCCAGTAATCGGTGGCTTTGCCGTTGAGGTAGGCGGTAACGGTGTTGCGTTGATTGTCGAAGGAGAAGGCGACGACGGCCCACTGGTTGAGGGGGATGATTGCCGGGGTGACGGAGAGGTTGCGGGCGTATTTATCACCAAACGAGCGGGCGCCGTTTTCGGAGACGTGGGCGGCGGAGGCGCCGTTATTGGCGGCGAGGCCGGCGAACAGGGCGTACTGGCGGCGGCCGGCTTCGACGCGGGCGACGCCGCCCATGTCGGTGCCTTCGTGCCAGATGCCGGCGATGGCGTGGGCGCCGGAGTCGCGGCGGAGCCAGACGGCCATGGAGACGGAGCGGTTGGGCCCTTTGGCGTCGAGGCCGGAATCATGCAAGCGGGCGCGGGGGACGAGGAGGGTGGGCCGGAAGGTAGGATCGGTTTCGTTGCGAAAGAGAACGGCCTGGCCGAAGGGGCCTTCCTTGATGACGGGGATGTCGTCATAGGTAGCTGGGCGGCCTTCGCGCCAGTAGTCACGGACGTAATTGACGGCGTCGAGGGCGAAGTCGTGGGTGTCGCCGGGGGCGAGGTGGGCAGTGAACCGGCCGTCGGGGGCGCGTTTCACGAAGTCCCATAGGGCGACGAAGCCGGGCACCTTCTGGACGGCTTTCTGGGAAGGCTGGGCCATCGCGGCGAGGGCGAGGGCGGAAACGAATGCGGCGCGGTACACGATCCTATTTTGCCGCTTTTATTTCCCGGTCGAGGCGGAGGATGAAACCGGAATCGGTGACGGCCCAGAGTTGGCCATTGGGTTTGCGGGCCAGTTGGACGCGGCGACCGGTGGCGCGGTAGTCGACATCGTGCTGGGTCCAGATCACGGAGTTGGCGCCCTCGGTGATGGCGGTTTCCAGAATGCGGAGCTTTTGGGGAATAGGGAGGGTGCGGAGGGCGGTGGCATCTGTACCGGCGACGACGACGGAGCCGTTGGGGGCGAGCATAAGGTCGGTGATGGCGGTGGCCTTGTTGCGATAGATAGAGGTACTTTTCCCGCTTTTGAAGTCGACGAAGAGGACTTCCGATGGGGCTTCGAAGGTGTGAAAGAACTCCAGGAGGGCGGCGGCGCCGGGGTAGTCAGGACGGATACGGAGAGTGGTGAGGGTGCCGAAGAGAGAACTGGCGGAAGGAGTCCAGGATTTGCCGCCATCGCGGGTTTCCAGGAGCATCATCATGCCCGGCCATTCGCGGCGCTTGGCTGCTTCGTCAGGGACCATCCAGTCGGGGAACATGGAGTCGTCCTTGCGCGGCGGCCGGCTGGTGCCGCCGATGAGCCCAAAGGCGCCATTCATGGCAATCGTAGTGAACGTGGCGTTTTCAGGGGTTGCTTTTACGTCCTTCAACGCTTCGAGCAGGACCCACGTTTTTCCGCCGTCCCTGGTTTCCCACGCGGACTTGCGCGCGCCGGCGGCCCAACCCTGAGTGGCGGAGACGAAGTGCATTTTCAGGATGCCCTTGGTATCGGAGACCTTCTTCCATTCGCGGCCGCCTTCCTCGCTGCGCCAGACGGACTTGGGCGAGGAGATCCAGCAGACGGCATCGGTGAAGCAGGCGAGGCTGAGAGGTTCTTCTTTGAGCTTGACTTGATCCCACGTCTTGCCACCGTTGGCGGTGACCATGGCGACACCGTTCTGGCGGCCCTTTTCCGTGATGACGCCGATGGCGATCCCGCGCTGATCGCTGGGGAATTCGATGGCGCGCAGGTAGAGGGACGAATCGTCCTGGTCGTGGAGGTGCGACACGTTCCACTTGTCGGCGTGCGCCAGAGGGAGGAGGAGTAACAGGGAGAGAATGGCGCGGCGCATGAGTGTTATACCGTGCCGGCGAGGACGCCGCCGGAGAGAATCTGTTCGATGGAAACGGTGCGTTCGAGGGCTTCGCGGTCGAGCCGGGCGAGCAGCAGGAGACAGCCGACCTGTTCGCCGACGGTGGTGAGCAGTTCCATTTCATCGCCGGTGTAGGAGTGGGGCTGGCGGTGTTGGACGTTGATGACACCGACTACACGGTTGCGCGCGATGACCGGCGCGGAGAGGAAGGCTTCGTAGGTGTCGGCTTCGAGTTCGGAGAAGGCTTTGAAACGGGGATCGTTGAAGGCGTCGCGGGAGATGGCGACCAGGCGGCGATTGCGGGCCACCCAGCCGGTGAGGCCTTCTTCCAGCGAGAGCCGGACCTGGCCGATGGCCGTGGACGGGGCGGTATTGGAGGCGCAGAGAACGAGTTTCGATCCGTCGGTGAGATAGATAATGCAGGAGTCACATTGCAGGTATTCCACCAGCAGTGCAACGATGCTTTGCAGCACTTGTTGCAGAGACGCTTCGCGGACCATGAGTCGGCTAATGCGCTGGAAGAGATGGAGCTCCTCTTCCAATCGGGAGATGCGCAGTTCAAAATCTCGGAGTTTCGGCACCGCCCCTATTATCACAGGGATGGGGAGTGGCTGAAAACAGATACAATGCAAAAAGATGCCGCCTATTGCTGAGGCGGTGCGGAAGATCACCGCCCCCGACGCTGACGCCGCCCGCTATCTGGATTACCACCGCCGGCGGTATGAATATCTACTTACCGTGGCGGAACGCATTTTGCGTGAACTTACGCCGCGGGAGGGGGAACGGCTGCGCGTTTTGGATATCGGGATGTCCAATCAGACACGGCTGGTGCGCGAATTGTTTCCCGAGGTTACTTTATCGACGCTGGGATTTTACGACCACCGCTTTGAGCCGCTGGACGGGGTGACGCATACGGAGTTCAACTTGAACGCGGCAAGCGAGGAGTCGACGTGGCCTCGGTTGGCGCCTTTCGATCTGATCCTGATGGCGGAGGTGATTGAGCATTTGTACGTGCCGCCGACGCGCACTTTGCAGATGCTGCGGAGCCTGCTGCGGCCGGGCGGGAGCGTGGTCATCCAGACGCCGAATCCGGTGAACCTGGCGCGGCGGTTGGCGTTACTGGGGGGTAAGAGCCCGTTTGAAATTATCCGGGACGACGTGAACAATCCCGGACACTACTGCGAGTACACGGTGGAAAATCTGGTGTATCTGGCAGGGGTGACGGAGCTGGAAGTTGTCGATTATTCGGTACGGAATTACTTCGGCAATCACAAGCCGCTGTACAACCTGGTGTGTGCGTTGCTGCCGGGGCGGATGGCCGAGGGAATTACGATTCAGCTGCGCCGGCCCTATTCGTAGCGAAGGGCGTCAAGCGGGTTGATGCGGGTAGCGCGGAGCGCGGGGATCCAGACGGCTACGAAGGCGGTGAGCGTTAGCGCGAGCGGGACGGCGACGAAGACGAGCGGGTCCGATGCTTCGACGCCGAAGAGGAACGTCTTGATAAAGCGGGCGAGACCCCATGCGGCGGCCGCGCCGATGGTGACGCCGGCAAGCGCGAAGATCATCCCCTGGGCAATGACCATGCGGCGCACGTCGGCCGTGGCGGCGCCGAGGGCAAGGCGGATGCCGATTTCCTGGGTGCGCTGTTGCACGGAATAGGCCATGAGCCCGTAGACGCCAATGGCGGCAAGTAGGAGGGCCGCGCCGGCGAAGACCGACATGAGGAGCATGTTGAACCGTTCGCGAGAGGTGCTGCGGGAGACGATTTCGGTCATGGTGCGTGCGTCGGCGACGGGCAGGCCGCTGGCTTGACGGAGTTGTTCCTGGATGGCGGGGCTGAGCGTCATGGGATCGTTGGCGGTGCGGATGACCCATTTGAGCGGCGTGATGCGCACGTTCAGGGCGTTGAGAGCGTCGGGAACCTGGGCGTTGGGCACATACATGACGGGCCGCGGGTCCCGGTTGAGGCCGCCATCGCGGACGTCGCCGATGATGCCGATGATCTGCCTGGGCTGTTCGGTGGCGAGTTCACTCATGACGCCTTTGCCGATCCAGATTTTGTCGTTGAGCGGGTCTCCTTCGGGCCAGTAGCGTTTGGCCATGGCCTGATTGATTAGAGCGACGGGCGGGCCGGCCGCGTTGTCACGGTCGTTGAAGGCGCGTCCGCGGATGACGGGGATGCGGAAGACGTCGAAGTAGCCGGGGGAGACGGTGAGCCAACTGCCGCCGCCGTGGAAGGGTGATTTATCCAGGGGCCGGCCGACCACCAGGAACGGGAGCCCGTAGCCACCCTCCAGCGGGACGCAGCAGGTGGCGCTGGCGCTTTGGACGCCGGGCAGCGCGCGGAGGCGTTCGGTGCCGTCGCGGACGAGCGACTCGATGGCGGTGGACGTTGTGAAGCGTTTGCCGGAAAGCGACATGCGGAGGGTGAGAACGCTATTGGTTTCGAAGCCAGGTTTGACGGCGGCGAGCGCCATTGACGTTCGGATGAGCAGCGCGGCGCCGGTGAGTAGAACGACCGCGAGCGCGATCTCAACGACCACGAGGACGGAGCGGGCCTTGTTCTGACGAAGACCGCTGCCGGAACGGGAGCCCGATTCCTTGAGCGTGTTGGCGAGTTCGACACGCGAAACCTGGAGGGCGGGGAAGAGGCCGAAGAGGATGCTGGTGAGAAGTGTCACGAGCGCGGTGAAGGCCAGGACGCGCCAATCGAGCGT
>CAMATG010000394.1 GCA_945860645.1 Candidatus Sulfopaludibacter sp. SbA3
ACCGGCGTCTGAGGCGCCTGCGCCCAAACCCCGCACCAGGCAGCAACAATCAGCCCGGCAATCCCAGAAAATCGTCGCATAAACCGTCTATCATCCCACGCCCTCCCCCAAACAAACTACTATCAGTTCCCCTAATAAAGGGACAACCACCCCTGTCCCTTTTCTCCCATTTTTCATAGATCCCTACCATTTCTGGAAGTGCCAAGACCGCCATCAAACCGTCCGCGCAAGGAGTCCGGATTCGTGTCCCGCCCCCATACAAAACCGGCACCGCAACCGCGCCCCACCCCGTCACACAGGAATAAACTCAAACAGCACTTCCACCGATACCCTCAACAGACGATCCGATTTCCACGTACCCGCAAAACGGCGCGCGAATCGACGGCAGTCGCCGCCCCAAGCCGGCTCACAATCCGGGACAGGTTCGAGTCGCCCCTATACCGCCAAAGCCCGTCCCCCCCTCACCGATTCGGCGGCCGCACTCTTCCACTCACCGCAGTTCCCAGCGCAGAAAATGCTTCAAATTCCACGTATACAAAATCTCAGCCTGACTCTTCAGAAAACACTGCCCAGTCAGCGCAACGTAGATCCCCCCACTCGCCGCCGCCAACTCCGCAGCCTGCACATACTCACTTCCACTCAGAGCAATCGACATCACCCGCTCTCGCAGACTCCCCAGAAACAGCACCGCCTCATCCGGCGTCGCCCGCCGCGAGAATCGGCGCGCCGTCCAAGCCACCAACCCCTCCCGACACTACTAATACGAAAACCGCGGCCAGCCCGCAGGCGGCAAACGGTAGCCGAACCGGAAAGCCACATCGAAATGCACTATCGTGGATAGAACTACTGTGAAACATGGCTGATTCGATATTCATGGACGCACTGATGCAGTTCAGTGCTGGGGATGTCGCCGCGGGTGAACGCGTCATGGAACTCGCCTATCCGGAATTGAAGAGGATGGCCCGGCGGGCGCTGGCGACGGAGCGAGCCGGCCATACCCTGCAGCCAACGGCGCTGGTGAGCGAAGTGTGGCTGAAGCTGAACGGCGAGCAGGGTATGTATGAGTCGCGGGCTCGGTTCTTCGGCCTGGCGGCGCGTGCAATGCGGGAGATCCTGGTCGACTACGCACGTCGACGGCTAGCCGATAAGCGGAATTCCGGTGAGGCCCCTGTTCATTTTGTGGAGTGCCAGTTCCTGGCGAGTGGATTGCCCTTCACGGAGTTGATCACGCTGGATCAGGCAATGGACAAATTGGCTGGGCTCGACCCGCGGAAGGCACGGGTGGTTGAGATGCGGTTTTTCGCGGGACTGGATGACGGCGAGATTGCCCAGGTGCTGGCCGTATCGGAACGGACCGTTAAGCGGGACTGGCTGTTCGCAAGGGCTTTCTTGTTCGGACAGGTCTACGGGGAGTGAGCGGTCAGTGCGGCGACGCGCCGGCGGGCCAGACGAATGAGCCCGGGCCAATTGTGTGCCACCTCGCGCCAGATGAACGATGGCCGTTCCGCGATCCGGCGCCAATGGATGAGTGCGTCCGCTGGACGGCGGGCCCGGTCGGCCGCTAGGGCGAGGAGTTCGTTGCCAATGTTGGTGTAGTGAAGGCCGGCCGAGTGAGCGGCAGCCATGAAGCGGTACCCCCCGGCGGAATCCCCGCGGGCAAGGGATAGGACGGCCGCGCCGAGGAGGCGATCCGCATCTGAGGTTGGTGGGAACGATTTGTTGGCCAATTGAACGGATTCCGCCATACCCGCCAACCCGGCCAGAGTCAGGGAGATGGGATGTGGGCGGAGTGCAAGAGCATGAGCGAGATGGCCGCGAAGGCCCGGAACATCCCGAAGGTCGACTCGTTGGAGAGAGAAACCGTCGGCAACCGCAAGGATTGCCTGGGCGGTTGACCACTGCGCCTCCCAGGCGCGATTGGAGACACTGGCCTGTTCGGCGCGACCCTGTTCGGCGAGCTTCCGGGCCGCATTGAAGTCGCCCGCCTCGGCTTCAGCATCCATCTGGAGAAAGCGAGCGTGGTACATCCAAGGAGTAGAACCGGTGGAGGACGCCTTGTAGAAATAGGCGATTGCTTGTGAGGTGTCACCTTGCAGGTGCGCAAGCCGGCCCCGGAGGATTTGCGCCTGGTCAGGATGTTTCAGGCGCTCCAGTGCCTCGATATGCGAGGGAACTTCGGTATAGCGGCCAAGGTGCATCTTTTCATTGCCGAGTTCGGAGTGAATTCCGAAGTACTCTTCCCGTTCCAGTGCCTGCGTGTAGAGCCGGACCGCCGCTTCGGTTTCAAAGCGGTCGGCGAGGTCACTGGCTTGCCTGTAGAGGGGAAGGAAGTCATTGGGAAAGTGGACGGCCCACGCCTGGTAAGCCTGGGAACGAGTCTTTTCATCGCCAAGCGCGGCTTCCACGCGGTAGCGCTCCCGGGTCGACAACCCCTTACGGCGGGCCATGGACAGCGCGTCGCGCAGAACCGCGGCGCCTTCCTCTGCCCGATAACTGTTGGTGAGCATATCGGCGAAAATGAGCCGGCAGGAAACGAACTCCGGGTCAAGGGCTAGGGCCTCTTTGAAGAGAGGTTCGGCCGCCAGATATTTGCCCTGTGTCTTGAAATCGTTGGCGCGCCGGTACAGTAGCAGTGCATCCCAATTGGCGGTCGTGGCATGAGCCACAGGAAGGCTGCGCTCCGCAATTTCGGCGGCGGGTTCGCCGGCCACCTTACGAATCCAATTGGCTCCATCGCGAATGGTATCGGGTAGCGTAGCAAGGGTGGCGGTGGGGAACACTTGCTGCCAGCGCTGCATCGCGGCGCCGGGGTGCTGGCTCAGCAGTTCCAGATCAAGCACATAAAGAAGCTTGGAGTCCCTGTCTTGGGAAAGTGTGGATTCCACGAAAAGGGTTGCCCCCATGCGGCGGGCAACGGCCCGGCCGAGCTCCGGTGTAAGTGTCTGTCCCTTCTTCTCAAGGTACGCAAGTCCGGTGGCGATGTCACCTGCGGTGAGGACATCGAGGCGAGCCGACTGGAGGATCTGATCGCCCAGCATCTGGCGGGCGCCATCAAGGCGGGGATCCCCGGTCAGGTTGGTGACGGGCATGACCAGGACCTTGACGAGACCTGGAGGGAGTGCGATCGGAGCGGCGGGACGGAATCGACGCCAAGTGTCCGTGGCCACCCCGGCGATGACGAATCCAGCGGCCGCACGGAGGAGGTTGCGGCGGGTATCGCGGCGAAGGTAGTACCTGCGGCCTTCCAGGATGTCACGGGCTTGGCGGATGGTCGGGCGTCGGCGAGGGTCAGGGTGAAGGGAAGCTTCCAGATAGGCGGCCCAACGGCCGCGGAACATCGAGTCCAGTTCCGGAGGTTCGACGAGCCGGCGGAGAACAGCGGCGGGACTGGGGCCGGCGAAAAGCCGTTTCCCGGAACGGAGTTGATGAGCAAGCAGGGCGACGGAATAGACGTCAGCCGGGAGGCCGGCCGGTTCGCCGCGAAGTTGTTCGGGCGCCATGTAGTCAATCGTCCCTAAAAGCGCATCGGGGCGCGTCACGGCCGTGAGCGGGGAGCGGACTTCGGCCCGGGCGAGACCGAAGTCAAGGAGAACCGCGCGCGGGCTACCACCAGGCGCCAGTAGCATCACGTTCTCCGGCTTCAAATCCCGGTGCGCAACACCGGCGTCGTGAGCAGCCGCAAGGCCGTCGAGGATTTCGCCAAGGATAATCTTCGCTTCGGCCTCGGGGAAAGGGCCAGCGGCCTTCAACTGTTCGGCCAGAGTTTCTCCCGCCAGAAACTCCATTGTGAAGGCGGGGAGGTTGTCGTCCGTGGCAAGGAGTTCGCCCACCCGGCAGACATTGGGGTGGGCAATTCGCCGGGCCAGAGAAAACTCCCGAAGAAAGCGGCGACGCCCGTCCTCGGATAGGTCGAAGTTGTCACGGAGGATCTTGAGCGCAACAGGCGGCTGCCCGGGTTCCGCCGCAAGGTAAACCTCCCCCATGCCGCCGCGGCCCAGCAGGCGCTGCACGACAAAGCGACCGGCCACGCGTTGACCGGGGAGCAGCGACTGCATTCCCCCGGCGGGCGCCTGCCAGGCCGGGGTGGCTAGAAAACTATCAGCGTGGTCGTGGTGGCTGAGGAGCTGCCGAAGTTGTTCTGTGACTTCCGCGGACTCCTGCAACTGGCCGAAAAAACGCGCACGATCCTGGTCCGATAGGCTGGCGGCCTGCGAGAAGAGTTGCTCAACACGAGCCCAGTTCTGCGGATTCATTTCGGAAACGCTGATCGTATCATCAGCGATCTGCCCCGGGAAGCCAGTGTCGGGGAAATATTTTTTCTTCATGTCACATTTGCGGCTGCGAGTGCGCTTATGATGGCAATGCTGTTTCGGCACCAAGACGCACACTTGGTCTTCGTTCATGCGGGCAGTGCCCGGCCGGAACCTGGCGCCTGTTCTTAAAAACGAACTCTCGGAGACACTTTGAGCCCGCCCGCTATCCGTTTCAAAGACATCACGAAGTCCTTTCCCGGATACACAGCCGTGGAAGCCATCAATCTGGATGTGAGCTCTGGCCGCTTTCTCTCCGTCGTCGGGCCCAGTGGCTGCGGCAAGTCCACGCTGCTCAACATGGCCGCCGGGCTGATGACACCAAGCGGCGGCTCGGTCGAAATCTTTGGCGAGCCTCTCAACGGAATCAACCGGAAAGCCGGTTACATGTTTCAACAGGACGCGCTGCTGCCGTGGAAGACGGTACTCGATAACATTCTCCTCGGCCTCGAACTGCGAGGAGCGGACCCGAAGGCCGCTGAACAAACCGCCCGTGACTGGATTCATCGTGTCGGCCTCGATGGCTTTGCCGATCGATATCCACACCAGTTGAGCGGCGGTATGCGCAAGCGCGTCGCCATGGCGCAGACCTGGATTACAGATCCGGCAATCGTCTTCATGGATGAACCCTTTGGCGCCCTCGACGTCCACACCCGCCTCCGCATGGAGGGCGAAATCCTCGGCCTCTGGGCCGAAACAAAAAAGACCGTCATGTTCGTCACCCACGACCTCGAAGAGGCCATCGCCCTCTCCGACGAAGTCGTCGTACTCTCCGCCGGCCCCGCCAGCCATATCGTCGGCGTGTACCAGGTGGATCTGGAACGGCCGCGAAATCTCATCGACATCAAAACCGATCCCCGGTTCACGGAGATCTACGGTTCTATTTGGCGCGATCTGCGCGAAGAGGTCCTGAAGAGCTATGAGCGAAACGAAAAAGTCTAAGCCGGTTCCAATGCTGGTATGGCAACTGTTGCTTGGTGCGGCTTTCGTTGCCGCCTGGCAGGCCGGTGTCAGCGCCAAGCTGATGGACAAGTTCTTCTTCAGCCGGCCGAGTGACATCGCCCTCCGCGTCTGGCAGATGTTCGCCGCCGGCACCGTCTGGGGCCACTTGGGCACCACGCTCCTCGAAGCCGCCCTCTCCTTCGTCATCGGCGTCTCCACCGGCGTCCTCTTCGGCTTCGTCCTCGCCCGCAACAAGTTCCTCGCCGCCTTGCTTGACCCCTACATCCGCGTCACCAATGCGCTCCCCCGCGTCGTCCTCGCGCCCATCTTCCTGCTCTGGTTCGGACTCGGCATCTGGTCCAAAGTCGCTCTCGGCGTAACCGTGGTCTTTTTCATCGTCTTCTTCAACACCTTCCAGGGCGTCCGGGAAGTCGACCCCGTCATCGTCAATAACGCCCGCATGCTGGGCGCCAACGAACGGCAACTCATCCGCCACGTCCTCATCCCCAGCGCCCTAACCTGGATCTTCTCCAGTCTCCACATCTCCATCGGCTTCGCCATCATCGCCGTCGTCGTCGGCGAATACCTCGGCGCCTCGAAAGGAATCGGCTACATGATCTCCCAGGCCGAAGGCGTCTTTGATACCACCGGAGTCTTCGCGGGGATGACAATCCTTGCCGCCGTCGTTCTCTGCGTCGGTGCCGGCGTCGACCGCCTCGAACGCTACCTCCTCCGCTGGAAGGCTCATAACACCAACACCGGCAGCGCGGAGGTCTCATGAAACGGCTCCTCGCCGGCCTCCTCCTCCTCGCCGGCTGCGCCGCCCCTCCCAACACAAACAAAGTTCGCATTGCCACCGCCGGCACCGGACTCCAAACCTACAGCATGCCCATTACTCTCGCCGAAACCCTAGGTTTCTATAAAGAGGAGGGTAT
>CAMATG010000395.1 GCA_945860645.1 Candidatus Sulfopaludibacter sp. SbA3
GCCCTTGTTGTCCACCACCACCTGTCGCTGCCCGTCCACCCCCATCAGCGTCTCGTTGTACTGCCGCTCAATCCCGGCCTTCCCAATCACGTCGCCCTGGTTGTACTTAGCGAAATCTGCCAAGTCCAATTCGGCCTCCGTCACTTCGCCCACATACCCGATCACGTGTGACAGCAGGTTGTCCCGCGGGTACAACCGGTGCTGCACGTGCACCAGTTCCAACTCCGGAAACGTGTCCGGATCGTGGTGGCTCTCGACGAACGAAATCTCGGCCGGCGTCAGCTCTTCTTTGATCACAATGGCCTGATACTTGGGCCGCGAACGGAACCGGTGTAGCCGGCCCTTCAGCTCCTCCAGGTCCAGGTTCAGCCCCGCCGCAATCGCCGGCAGGTGATCATCTTTCAGGTTTTCCCGCGACAAATACACCGAAAACGACGAGTGGTTATCGACCACCGTCCGCCCCTCCCGGTCCAGAATCTTCCCCCGCGCCGCCAGGATCGGCGTCGCCTTAATCCGGTTCCGGTCCGCCGCCTCCGAGTACAACTCGTTGTTCTGCACCTGCAGCTTCCAAAACCCGGCAATCAGAAACAGGAACACCGCCACCGAAACGTACTGGAAGAACGCAATCTTCCCGGAGGCGTAGTTGGTGTCGTCATGCAGAATCGACGGATCCAGCTTGTCGGGGTTCAGCGGATCGCTCGGATTGTCGTGTATGCGAGTGGCCACGTGTCCTCTAGCCCCTTTCCCGTAGTTTATCGAGAATCAGAAACAGCGGTACGGCAACCAGCGAATTCAGCAGCCCGAACAGCAACGTCTGCGTCAGGTCGAAGTCGATGGCCTGCCCCAGCAGCGCCCGCACCAGAATCCAGGTGAAAAACTGGTGGAAGAAAAAGAAGAAAAAGGAGAGCCCGAACCGGATCGTCGTATTGTCAACGTCGATCTTGATTGAAATCGACGCCGCGAAATACCCAACCAGCGTCTTCACCATGCCGAAAATCCCCAGTGGCTGGTGCGACAACGCGTCCTGCAACAGTCCGATCGCCGCGCCGATCAGCGTCCCGCCAACCGGATTGCGCCGCATCAGCGAAAAATACACCGTCACCAGCAACGGCAGCTCCAAATATGCCAAGTGCCGGAAGAACAGCGGAATGTTCACCTGAAACGCAATCGACGCCAGCGGAATGAAAATCAGCCAGATCATCCGGAACTTGGAGATCTTCCCGCGGCGCGGATTGTCGATTAGGATCTGATCGGAGGTGTCCGGCATAGCTACTGCTGCGCAGGCCCTCCTGCCGCTGGCTTCGCCGGTGTCGTCGCGGGGGGCGTCGCCGGAGTGGCCGCCGGAGGCGTTGCCGCGCCAGTTCCCTGCGCCGTCCCCGCTGGCGGAGGCGCCAGCACCGGCGCCTGCGGCCGCGTCACCTGCGCGGGATCCATGTTGAAGTTCGGCAGCCGCGCCCCGGCGTTCCCAAACCGCACGCCCTGAATCTCCCCAATCCGCTTGATCTTCTCCCGCAGCCGGTCGGCGTCGGTCGATAGCGCCGGAATCCCGGACTCCGCCGCCTTCTGCTCGGGTGTCTTATTCTCCGCCGATTCCGGCGGCGCCAGAATCGTCACCGGCCCCGTCGCCGGCCCGCTGCCCTCGGGGATCATCTGGTGCACGCCTTCCAACACGATCAGCACCTCTTCCAGTCCCCGCTGCAGCCCGGTCGGGTCCAGGAAAATTTCTTTAAACTCTTTCCCCTGCCGCACCGTCCGCACCTGCCCTGCCGGCAATCCCTTGGCGAACACGCGGTCGTCACCGGACGTAAAGAACCACTCGCCCTCTTCCACCTTGATCTCGTTTTGAATGTGGTCCACCAGCACCTGGCTCCGTCCCAACCCCTTCAACGTCCCCGGCACCCGCGTCCGCTGAGAAATCACGCCCGCCGCGAAAAACGCATCGGTGATCAACAACACCTGCGACGCAGCCGGGTACACGAACGTCACCTTCCCCACAATCCCATCCGGAGTTATCACGGCCATCCCGCGCTGCACGCCGTCTTTCTCCCCGCGGTCCACAAACACCGCTTTCGAATTTGCGCCCGTCCCGGTGCCAATGATGCGCGCCGCCACCGTCTTCGCCCGCGTCTGCTGCTGGAACATCGCCAGTGCCCGCACCCGGTCCGCCGTCGTCAGTTCGGTCCGCAAAAACTGGTTCTCCAGTTTCATCTTGTCGAGCTCTGTCTTCAACCGCCCATTCTCCTGCTCCACCCGCAGCAACAGAATGTAGCGGTCCAGAAACCCCATCGACGATCCGCGCGCGTTGTCCAGCGCCTTCGCCAGTGGCGATACCGCCGTCACCGTCGCCGAACGCAACAGGCTGATATCGTCTTTCGTTCGCACCTGGTAGGCAAGTAACACCAACTGCGCGGCGATGACAATCACCAAAACAGCCAGGTTGCGGTATCGGCTCATGCAGGACTCCAGCGGCCCGAACGGTTATTCGATGGCAATGCGGCGCAGCAGCTTGAAATCGGTCAGCATCTTGCCCGTGCCCAGCACCACGCTGGCCAGCGGATCTTCGGCGATCGAAACCGGCAGCCCGGTCTCCTCCCGGATACGTTTATCCAGGTTTTTCAACATCGCCCCACCGCCGGTCAAAACAATGCCGCGGTCGCTGATGTCGGCCGACAACTCCGGCGGGGTCCGTTCCAGGGCCACCCGGATTGCGTTCATGATCGTTGCCACGCACTCGCCCAGGGCTTCCCGGATCTCCGAGTCGTCAATCGTAATCGTCTTCGGCACGCCCTCAATCAGGTTGCGTCCCTTGATGTCCATCGAAATCGGCTTCTCCAGCGGATATGCCGAACCCACCGTGATCTTGATCTGCTCCGCCGTCCGCTCACCGATCAGCAGGTTGTACTTGCGCTTCAAGTACTGCATGATCGCGTCGTCCATCTCGTTGCCGGCCACGCGCACCGACCGCGCGTACACAATACCGGAAAGCGAAATCACGGCCACGTCCGTCGTCCCGCCGCCAATGTCCACCACCATGTTGCCCGACGGTTCGGTAATCGGCAGTCCCGCGCCAATCGCGGCCACCATCGCCTGCTCCACCAGATGCACTTCCGACGCCTTCGCCCGGTACGCCGAATCGATAACCGCGCGCTTTTCCACCTGCGTGATTTCCGACGGCACGCCAATCACGATCCGCGGATGCACCAGCATCTTCCGCCCGTGCGCCTTTTGAATGAAGTAATTCAACATGCGCTCGGTCACTTTGAAGTCCGCGATCACGCCGTCCTTCATCGGACGGATGGCCACAATGTTTCCCGGCGTGCGGCCCAGCATCTCCTTCGCCTCCTTCCCAACGGCTTCCACCTCGCCATTCGTTTTATTAATGGCGACGATCGACGGTTCGTTGACCACAATTCCTTTGCCCTTGGCAAACACCAATGTGTTCGCCGTGCCAAGGTCAATCGCGAGGTCGGAAGAGAAGAGACTGAATAGAGAGCGGAGGTTCATTTTGGAACGTAGAAATTCGTCCGGACGCTTGGATGCGTCCAGGGAGTGCTTGTACCAAACTAGCACGCTTTAAACGGCGGAGAATGCGATTTCTGTAATTTTTTCAGCTATTTGGGCAGCGTCATCGCCATTTGCTTTAACCGTGTAAACACCGTTTGAAGCGCCCGTTGGTGATCCGGTTTCATTGTTAAATTTTCTTTTTTCAATTCCGCCGCCAACTCTCCCGCCACCGGCTGAATCACCGGGAACTGCCGCGCCAACAGCTCCAAAAACCGCTTCCGCTCTGGCCACTGCGTCTCGTCCAACCCCAACGACACGTCGATCCACAAAACCGCTTGCGTCACCGCCTGGCACCGGTCCGGTGGCGGCGGATTCTCCTGCGCCTCCAGCGCCCCCAGCGCCGTCCGCAACGACCGCAGCCACGGCTCCCGCCAGTCGATCTTCCGCCGGTCCATCTCGCCCCGGATCAACACATGCTGCACCGCGTCCCCGGCCAGAATCGAAAGACAACTCGACGGCCCGCCAAAATACGCCGGCGCCGGATACCGTAGCGCTTTCAGCCACAAATGGCCGAACTCGTGCGCAATCACATACGGTTCGTCTTCCTTCGGCGTCTGTCGCGAATTCAGCAAAACAAAACTCAGCCGCCCCTCGGGCCCTTGATAGGTAATGCTCAGCGCCTGGGCTTTACTGAACTGGTCCTGGAAGTTCGGGTTGTCCGTAAACTGCTGCAGAATATCGGTATACTTCGTGCCCGCCGGCACCGGGTCACCCGGCGCCATTTGCAGCAAAAACACCTTCTGCGGACCGGTTTTTTCTATCTCCAGCCGCCACATCTCAAGCGGTCCAGTAAGGAGCAGGGCCAATAGGACGGGCGTCACGATACGATAGTAGCAGTTGCTTACACGGAGACAGTTTGGAATCGCCGCCGGCGCCCTGGCCGGCTTGTCCTGCGCGCGCGAAAAGGGAAACGGATTTGAAGGCCACGCCTTCGTCGCCAATGAAGAAGGGGGCGCCATCGCCGCGGTCAACTTAACCGCCTTCGCCGTCACCCGTCACATTCGAATCGATGGCAACCCCACCCACGTCGTCAGCCACCCCACCCTCCCCTCGGTCTGGGCCTTGGCCTCCGGCCACATTCACGAAATCGATCCCACCCGCCTCGAATTTCGCCGCAAAATATCCCTCAACGGACCCGCGCTCGATCTCCGATTGAGCCCCGACGGCCTCCACTTGTGGGCTCTCTCGCCCAACCGCCTGGCCAAATTCAACGCCGAAACCCTCGCCCCCGCCGGCATCTGGAACTTCCAAGGCGAAGCCACATCCTTCGTCCTCGCCCGACGCGAACCCTGGGCCGCGGTCATCCTGAAGGACCAACCCCCGCAACTCCTCCCCACCGCCGAACCCGGCCGGACGACCCCAATCACCCTCCCCTACCAGGCCGATCTCATTCATTTCCGTAGCGATGGCAAGCAACTCGCCCTCGCCGGCGGCGGCGCCCGCCAGGCCTCTTTCGTCACGGTCCCCGACGCGCGCACCGTCGCCCACCTGCCCTTGGCCATCGAACCCCGCCGCATCGCCACCAAGCCCGACGGCGGCGAACTGTATCTGACCGGAGACGGCCTCGACGCCGTAGTCGTCCTCTACCCGTACCTGGCCGAAGTCGGCGAAACGGTGTTAGCCGGACGCCATCCCAGCGCCATGGCCGCCGTGTCGACGCCCGACCAGGCGTTCCTGTTCGTAGCCAACCCCGACGCCGGCAACGTGACGATCTTGGACATCACGACCCATAAAATGGTCGGCGCCGTCCCAGTGGGCAAGGACCCCAACTTCCTAACCATCACCCCGGACGGCCAATACGCCTTGGTGCTAAACCGCGCCTCCGGCGACATGGGCGTCATCCGCGTGAAGGCGGTCGTCCGCAACCGCGGCAAATCCGCCCCACTGTTCACGATGATCCCCGTCGGCTCCCGCCCCGTCGCCGCCGCCATCCGCGCCGTCTAGATTAAATTGGTGCCAAGCACCAATTTAATCCAAAACCGTGTCACACACAGTTTCCCTGGCGCCATATTCCGGCGCCTGCCGAAACGCCGCCGTTGAAAACAAAAGGCAAATCCACCCGGCCGCGCCCCGAAAACCGTGTCACACACAGTTAAATCCGCCCCCAAACATTAAATTGGTGCCGGGCACCAATTTAATGTTCACCGGCTCGTTTCCGACACCACCCGCCCCTCAATCACCACCCCCGTGCAATGCGTCGTGTATTCAAACGGGTCGCCATCATACATCGCCACATCCCCATCCTTCCCCACCGCCAACGACCCCACCCGTCCCTCCACCCCAACCAACCGCGCCGCGTCAATCGTAATCGCCGCCAACGCCTGCTCCACCGTCAACCCGTTCGCCGCCGCCAACGCCGCCTCAAACAAAATCACCCGCGTCTTCGGCACATACCCCTCAAACCCCGACTGAATCGCCACCGGTATCCCCGCCTCCCTTAGTTTGGACGCCGTCTCCAACGACAACGCCTCCGCATCCCCCGTCGGCCGCGCCATGCTCGGATGCACAAACACCGGATACCCCGAAGCCTTGATCTCCGCCAGCACCACCGGCGCCTCCGCCGCCCCGTCCAACACAATCTTCAATCCAAATTCCTTCCCCAACCGGATCGCCGACAAAATAT
>CAMATG010000396.1 GCA_945860645.1 Candidatus Sulfopaludibacter sp. SbA3
CGCAGCTCGCCCTCCAGCCGCGCAATCGTCTCCACGCCCGCCTCCGCCCGCGCCCGGGCTTCATTGAACTGTTGGTCTCGGCCGTTCAGCCGCTCCTGCAGCGCGGAGATCTCCGCCGCCGATTCATTCCGGCCTCTTTCATAGGCCACCTGCGCCCGCAGGCGCATCGCTATATAGCCGGCCGCACAGCCGACCCAAAAAGCCGCAAACAAGATAAGCGCCAGACCAATTTGTTCCATAACTCTCCGTGTGAGTTGATTATGCGGAACCACACGCCAGAGACGAATCAGGGAATCACGTCGATCCTTCCGGCATTCCCACTGACGGCGGCTCTAAGGTGGGCCTTAGAACCCGCGTCCCACGCCCCTTCCCCCATGGGCCATTTTGTCAGTGTCATCCTGTAAAGATGTCCCGGACGCTGCTCTTCTTCACTTGCGCCGCTATTGCGTGTGCCCAGTCTGCATACAAGAAGCCGCCCGAAGCCATTCTCAAAGTTCTCAACGCCCCCGCTACCCCGGTGGCCAACGTCAACCCAACCAAAACCCATCTCCTGCTCCTCGAGCCGGACCGCTATCCCCCCATCGCCGAACTCGCCGAGCCCATGCTCCGCCTCGCCGGCCTTCGCATCAACCCCCGCAACAACGGCCCCCGCGGCGGCTTCTCCTTCGCCAAAGCCCAACTCGTCAATCTCGCCACCCTCGCCAAGTCCCCCCTCGCCATCCCAGCCGGCGCCAAGATCGGCGCCCCACAATGGAGCCCCGACGGCAAAACCGCCGCTCTCCTCGCCTATCACCCCGATCGCATCGAGGTCCTGCTTCTCAACACCGCCTCCGGCGCCATTCGCGCCATTCCCGGCGTTCGTGCCAACGCCGCCAACAGCGATCCCCTCGATTGGCTCCCCGATGGCAAACACCTCCTCCTCCGCGCCGTCGTCCCCAACCGTGGACCCGCCCCCGCCGAGCCCCAGACCCCCGTCGGCCCCGATATCCAGGAGTCATTCGGCAAAGCCACCCCAGCCCCGACCTTCCAGGACTTACTCAAAAGTGAGTACGACGAAAAGTTACTCGATTACTACTGCACTTCTCAACTAACCCTGATCGATGTAACTACCGGCCGCCCCACTCCCATCGCCAAACCCGGTCTCTTCACCAGCTCCAACCCCTCCCCGGACGGTAAGTTCATCCTGACCCAGCGTGTCCACCGTCCCTACTCCTGGGTCCTCCCCCTCATGCGCTTCCCCGTCGATATCGAAGTCCTCCGCCTCGACGGCTCGGTAGCCAAGCAGATCGCCGCCCAGCCCTTGGCCGACCGCATTCCCATCAATGGCGTTCGCACCGGCCCCCGCAATACCAACTGGGTCCCCGGCCAGCCCGCCACCCTCTCCTGGTGGGAAGCCATGGACGGCGGCAACCCCCGCGAAAAGGTCCCCCACCGCGACCGCATGATGCTCTCCGCCGCTCCCTTCAACGAGCCCCGCGAGTTCACCAAAATGGAGGAACGCGTCATGGGCGCCGCCCTCTGGACCTCCGATGGCCGCATGTGGGTCAACGAGTCCGAACGCCGCACCCGCCGCCTCCGGACCTTCGTCGTCGACCCCGCCGGCAAACCCACCCAGATCGAATCCCGCAACCAGCAGGACCGCTACCGCGACATCGGCTCCCCCGTCACCACCCAGTCCGGCGACGCCTCCCGCACCGTCCAGGTCACCGACGGCTCCATCCTGCTCACCGGCGCCGGCGCCAGCCCAGCCGGCGACCGTCCGTTCCTCGACCGCATGACGCTCGCGACCAAGGAAAAGACCCGTCTCTTCCAATCCGCCGCCGACGTCTACGAGTCCGTAGTAACTACCCTCTCCGCCGACGGCCAGCGTCTTCTAACTCGCCGCGAGAGCCCCTCCGAGCCACCCAACTATTACGTGCTCGACCACGGCAAGCGCACCGCCCTGACTAACTTCACCGACCCCGCTCCCGAGCTCCGTCGAGTAACGAAGAAGTTAGTCAAATACAACCGTCCCGACGGCGTCCCGCTAAGCTTTACGCTTTACCTGCCCCCGGACTATAAGGAAGGCACCGCCCTGCCAACGGTGGTCTGGGCCTACCCCCGCGACTTCTCCGACGCCGACACCGCCGGCCAGGTCACCGGCTCCCCCAACCGTTTCACGACCATCAGCGGCTACTCCCATCTCTTCTTCCTCCTCCAGGGCTACGCCATCCTCGACGATGCGTCACTCCCTGTAGTCGGCAGCCAGGAGACGTTCAACAACTCCTACATTGAGCAAATCGTCGCCGGCGCAAAAGCCGCCATCGATAAAGCCGTCGAACTCGGCGTCACCGACCCCAAACGAGTCGGTGTCGGCGGCCACAGCTACGGCGCCTTTATGACGGCGAACCTGCTGGCCCATTCCGACCTCTTCGCCGCCGGCATCGCCCGCAGCGGCGCCTACAACCGGACGTTGACCCCGTTCGGCTTCCAAAGCGAACAGCGGACCATCTGGGAGGCCCCGGAGACCTACCTCAAAATGTCCCCGTTCCTAAACGCCAATAAGATCAACGAACCCATCCTGTTGATCCACGGCGCCGCGGACAACAACACCGGAACGTTCCCCATCCAATCGGAGCGCATGTACACGGCTATCCGAGGCAACGGCGGCACCGTCCGGTTCGTTCTACTCCCCCACGAGTCGCACGGCTATAGCGGCCGCGAGTCGGTCCAGCACACGCTAGCCGAAATGGTGGAGTGGTTCAACAAGCACGTCAAAAACCGCCAATAACCCCGCCGGGGGTAAGACCCACCGTCTTACCCCCGTCTTAAACCCGTGTCAGACACCTCATTTTTTTCCGTAAAACGTTTTCTAACGTAATTTCCGGATCAACAACGCCGCCCGCTTCGCCTGCCTTGGCAAACTCTCCACATCCACCGACTCTCCCGGCGCATGCGCCCCCGTCCCAATCGCCCCCAACCCCGACAACGAATCCACAAACGGCGCAATAAACGAAATGTCCCCCGCCCCCCGCATCATCGGGTCCAACTCCCCAACCTCCGCCAAACCCGCCTCCCGCGCCGCCTCATTCATCAATCGCAACAACCCCTTATTCCCCGCCGTCGGCGCCATCGGCGGATAGCCCTCCTCAAACGTCAACTCCGCTCGCGTCCCCGGCAAGTTCTTCGCCGCAATCGCATACATCCGGTCCTTCATCCGCGCCACCTGCTCCGGCGCCAACGCCCGGATCTCCCCCTTCGCCAACGCCTCCGCCGGAATGATATTGTCCTTCCCATTCACAGTCGCCGCCCCGCCCGGCGCCACCTGCGGATTCGTCCCGCCCAGCAACAACCCCACGTTAAACGTCATATTCGGCTCCCGCAGCGTCGACTGATACTCGTGCAAAATCCGGCTCATCTCATACACCGCCCCGTACCCCATCGTCTCGTTGAAAATCCCCCCCGAATGGCCCGTCTTTCCGAAGGTCTTCAACTGCCAACCCGTAAACCCGCGCCGCGCCGTCGACACCATGTCCTGCGACACATTCCGAATCCCGGTCTCAAAACAAAGCGCCGCCTTCGCCGCCTTCCCCGCCAAAACCAGGTCCGCCCGCGCCGCCGGCAACGTCCCCGGCGCCTCCTCATCCCCCGTCAAAAACACCGTGATCGCCCGCCCCTCCAACTCCCCCGCCGCCTGCAGCGCCCGCAGCGCCGACAACATCACCACCAGTCCGCCCTTCATGTCCGATGTCCCCGGCCCTACCGCCGTCCGCCCCCGCCGCTCCCACTTCTGAAACGGGCTCGACGGCTCGAACACCGTGTCCATATGGCCAATCAGCAGCACCGGCTTGCCCGGCCCCTTCCGCTCCGCCACCAAATGCCCACCCCGCCCCAGCGCGTCCATTGGAATCATCCGCGTCGCAAACCCCAGCCCGCGCAACTCCGCCTCCATCACTCCCGCCACCGCCTTCACCCCCGCCGGATTGAACGTGCCCGAGTTGATATTCACCAGCCGTTCCAACAGCGCCAACGAATCGGCCGCCCCTGCGTCCACCGCCTGCAGTATCGCCGTCTGCGCACTCAACGAGATAACCGCGAAAAAACCCAATAAAAATCGCATGTCCGCAGGATAGCGCACACCCCAGGTTAAGGATTTGATAGGATGCCTCCCATGAATCGCAGAGACTTTGCGCTAACCGTAGCGGCCGCCGGCCAAATCAAAGCCGCCGCTCCAACAGGCAACAAAAACGTCCCCTGGTCCCCCGGCATCAAAATGGCCGTCCAGCTCGGTGGCAACCTCACCGACGAAGACCTCCAGTTCACCAATCAAATCGGCGTTCGCTACACCGCCGTCACCATCGACCGCAAAGACGACAACGTCGAAAACTTCCTCCGCATCAAAGCCCGCGTCGAATCGGCCGGCCTCCGCGTCTGGAACATCGGCCACGACGGCAACCGCAATCAGGAGGAGATCGTCCTCAATCTCCCCGGCCGCGACGCCCGCATCGAAGCCTACAAACAGTACCTCAAGAACTGCGGCAAGGCCAATATCAAATACGTCACCTACGCCCACATGGGTAACGGCATCTGGCACACGGAGCGCGAAACCACCCGCGGCTCCGCCCCCGCTCGCGGTTACAACATGGCCAAGGGCGGCGAAGGCATCTGGGCCGGCAAGATATTCAAAGGTCCCCTCTCCCACGGCCGCGTCTACACCGAAGCCGAGCTCTGGGAAAACTACGAGTACTTCATCAGCCGCGTCGCCCCCGTCGCCGTGGAAAACGACGTCCGCATCGGCATCCACCCCGACGACCCGCCCGTCCCCATGCTCGCCGGCGTCCCCCGCTGCATCTTCGGCACCTTCGAAGGCTATAAAAAAGCGCTCGAAATCGCCAACTCCTCCCACGTCGGCGTCTGCTTCTGCGTCGGCACATGGCTCGAAGGCGGCGACCTCATGGGCGCCGACGTCGTCACCGCCATCAAGTACTTCGGCGAACGCGGCAAGATCTGGAAGGTCCACTTCCGCAACATGAGCGCCCCGCTCCCCCACTTCGTCGAGACTTTCGTCGACAACGGCTACTACGACATGTACGCCGCCATGCGCGCCCTCCGCGAAGTGAACTTCGACGGCATCGTCATCGGCGATCACTTCCCCCAAATGGCCGGCGGGCCGAAGGTCGCGGTGGCCTACACCGTCGCCTGGATCCGCGCCATGATCGACCGCGCCAACGCCGAAGCCGCCGCCAAAAAAGCCTGACCAAATAAATCCTCCGCTGGCCTGAAAAATCCGCGCCCCGTTTCGCGCAACTCAGACCATCGGAGGATTTCTTGCATCTAACATACAAAGCGGCCCTCTTAGCCGCACTTACTCTGCCCGCCCTCTTCGGCGGCTCTATCAATTTTGAAAGGAGCGCCCCGTGCGTATTCCTCCAAGCGGAACCCCTCGGAAATGAATACACACCCGTTGGCCCCGCCTTCTACTCCCCTATCCCGTCGGCCGGTGGCGCCGTAATCGGTCAGTGCGGCAATTTCGGCATCAACGCCCGCAGCGGCACCGATTTTCTCGCTTTCAACAACGAAAGCACCCTGATCAACGGGAAATCGCCGGCCGGCCCCGAGGTCATCCGCTTTTCGACGCCCGTCTCCAACATCTCCCTGTTCGTCGGCGGAACTGACACCAGTCCCACTTACTCCATGGATGTATATGACGTCAATACAATCCTTCGTGGAACCGTAACTGCGTCGCCGCAGATAGGGAAGTGGCTCCCGCTTGCTTACAATACCTCGAACATCGGCTTACTCATTCTCAGTTACACTTCCAATATCGCCGTCGTCGACGACCTCTCCTGGGACAATCCCGTCACCGCCATCGATAACCCCGTCCCCGAGCCCGGCGCCGTCGCGCTCACCGGGCTCGGCCTCGCGCTGCTTGCCGCTACTTACAAGCGAGATACCGCGCGTAGTTCAGCCGCACCCCATTTGACGGCTGATATCCGGTCCCGTCGAACTTCTCCGTATACAAAAACGCCTGCTGCCGGCACAGTGTATCGCTAGCAGTAGTGTCCGGCTAGAAGTCCCATAGATTCAGTTGTTTGGCTGGGTCGTGTAGATGGGTTTGGGAGTTGGCTTCCTGAAGCGCCTGTAAAATGGACATTTTCTCGAATGGAGTGATGCTGAGGATCTGTAGGATTTGGTAGAGAGTG
>CAMATG010000397.1 GCA_945860645.1 Candidatus Sulfopaludibacter sp. SbA3
AATCGAGCGTGTCCTTGCACGGCCGCGCCGGGGTGGCGGTTGCCGGGAAGAGTGCCGCCTGCAACTGCGTGTCGGTCCATTCCGCCGGGATGGGCCAGCTGACGCCGGCGGTTTCGGCTCGTTTCAGGTACTCGTGGACGGTGCTGACCGAAATCGAACAGCTTCGGGCGATCTGGCGCTGATCGAGGTCTAATTCATATCGAAGTCGCAGGACTTCTTTGATCTTTCGCATGGACGTTCTCCTGGCCGGCAAGCGGGCCCTCCCTCTTTTTGAGAGGGTCGCTTACCGAGTGATGTCCAGCGAACTTCGCCAAATCTTCTATTCCGGGCTCATGCCGAACACGATTCCGGGATCGGTCGAAAACTGTTCGGCTTCAGACCGGAATCGATGTTCGGCTTCCCTCCGGAATCCTGTTCGCCTTCAGCCCGGAATGCTGTTCGCTTTCACCCCGGAATCCTGTTCGGCTTGGACCGGAATCGCCAGGCGGAGGGAAAGATCAAGCCGATGATTGTGGTGATGCCGTTTGGCCACGTGACGCGCGAGATCAAGACGGCGGCGAATCCATCGGCGGCGCCGTCGCCGACCGACTAGGGGACGATTGAGAAAGAGTTGATGACGGCGCTGAAGCCGATGGTGGAGAGCAAGTACCGCGTGCTGACGGACCGGAACCACAGGGCGATTGCGGGGCTGTCGATGGGGTCGGCGCAATCGCAGATGATTACGCTGCATAACCTGGAGCAGTTTGCGTATCTGGGGGCGTTCAGCGCGTCGGCCAATCACGCGGAGTGGGAGAAGGCGGACGCGGAGGCGTTGAACAGGAAGCTGAAGGTCTTGTGGCTGGGGTGCGGGACGGAGGACTTCGCGTATCCGGGGATGCAGAAGCTGCATACGCTGCTGGAGTCGAAGAAAGTAAAGCATGTTTGGAATGCGTCCGGGGCCGGGCATAGCTGGCCGAACTGGCAGATTTATTTGAGCCAGTTTGCGCCGCTGTTGTTCCGGGATTGACGGCTGGATTTCACACTGTAAAGAGGAGAGCGTTGATGATTACCAATCACGAAACTGGCACGCGCGTTGACGAGGTTGCGGCGGGGATCTATCGGATCTGTACCCCGCTCGCTGTGATTCCGGGGGGATTTACGTTCAACTCCTATCTCATCGCGGATGACGAGCCGGTGCTTTTCCATACGGGGTATAAGAAGCTGTTTCCGGTGACGCTGGAGGCGATTGGCAAGATTCTGCCCGCCGCAAAGCTCCGCTGGATTGGCGGGTCGCACTTTGAGGGGGACGAGTACGGCGCGCTGAATGACCTTCTGGCGGCGGCGCCGGAGGCGACTCCGTTCAGTTCGGAAATCGGCGCGATGACGTCTGTGAATGACTTCGCCTCTCGCCCGGCGCGTGGGTTTGGAGATGGGGAGACGTTTTCTATCGGCGGCCGCCAGTTGCAGTGGCTCTATACGCCCCACGTTCCGCATGGCTGGGATTGCGGTGTGTTGTTTGATCTATCGACGAAGACATTGCTTTGCGGGGATCTGTTTACGCAGCCCGGCGGGGATCTGGCTCCGGTGACCGATTCGGAGATCCTTACGGCCAGCGAAGGGATGCGCGGGATGATGGACTACTACGCACATGCGACCAGCACGGCGGGGATTTTGGAACGGCTGGCGGGGCTTCAGCCTTCGCTGCTGGCCTGTCAGCATGGGAGCGCTTATCGAGGCGATGGCGCCGCACTGATTCGGGAACTGGCCGCTACGATTTCGAGCGGGAGCGCCAAGCTGAGTTCGTGACCCGCTTTCCCCTTAATCCGGTTTCTTCGCTACAGGCAGTTTCCATCCGTTCCGAATGGCCATGAGACGTAGCGCGACACAGACGACGCCTCCGATGGCGGCGACCGGGACGGAGCTTGGGAGCAGGATGTTTCCCACCACCATGATGGCGGCGCCGGCGAGCGCGGCGACGGCGTAGAGTTCGGCGGTGAAGACGGTGGGGACTTGGGAGATCAGGAGGTCGCGGGCGACTCCGCCGCCGACTCCGGTGAGGACACCCATGAGGATGGCCCCGGTGGGTTCCACTTGGAACGCGACCGCTTTGCTGGCACCGGCGATGGCGAAGAGGCCGAGCCCCAGGGCATCGAAGATTTGGACGGGGCTCTTCATCTTTGCTATCAGCGGGTGCCAGAAGAATGTGACCAGGCCAGCGAGGAGGGACAACGTGATGTACCGCCAGTCCTGAATGGCGGCGGGCGGGACGGCCCCGATGAGTACGTCGCGGACGATGCCGCCGGCGGTGGCGGCGGCGAAGGAGAGGACCAGGACGCCGAAGAGGTCGAGCCGGTGCTCGACGCCCGCGACGGCGC
The DNA here is from genome assembly GCA_945860645.1 of Candidatus Sulfopaludibacter sp. SbA3. GTDB lineage: Bacteria > Acidobacteriota > Terriglobia > Bryobacterales > Bryobacteraceae. Next base: position 2,355 of record CAMATG010000397.1, read on the forward strand.
CGCTGAGGGCGAACACGAATGTCCCAACCAGGTCCAGCAACCTGACGGATTCACTGACAAGGACGCGCTGGTCGATGGGCATTGCAGCTACGATAGCAGCCGGGCTTGTGGGCTGGAATGGCAGGAGCCAGAGACGTCCGGGGTTGCGATAGATTAGCTGTGTGCTGGGGCGGGGTTTGCGATTTCAAATGTTGAGGGACGTTATGCCAATTTTGCGCCTTGCCGCGGTGGGGTTGTTGTTGCTGCTGCCGATTATGGCTCAGGCTCCCGCTGGCGGCTATGGGAAGGAACTTGCGTTGGCGGGCACGCTCGGCGTGGGCCCTGCGTTTGATGCCGCCGTTTCCGGGGCGTACCTGTACGTGATTGCCGGCGGGGCGCTGCATGTGGCGGAGTTGAGCGACCCAGAGCACCCGAAGGTGATCGCCAAGCTTGGCGGGCTGGGCCATGTGCGGCAGTTGATTGTCCGCGATGGGATCGCCTATGTCACGGCGCGCGAGGATGGCTTCTTTCTGATCGACGTCAGCCATCCGGAGAAGCCGGCGCTCATCACCCACTACGACACGATTGAATTGGCGACGGGGCTGGCGATCTCCGGAGACATTGCGTTTATCGCCTGCCGTCATGCGGGCGTGGAGCTGGTGGATATCTCGAATGCGAAGGCTCCTCAGCATTTGAGTACGTTGCGGGTTGGCGAGGCCCAGTCACTGGCCGCCGACGGCCGGTACATTTACATCGGCGTTTGGGCGACGCGGGAGTTGGTGATCGCCGATGTCAGCGATCCACGGCGGCCGGTGACGGTATCCAGCAGTCCGTTGGATGGGTTTGGCGATGGCGTGGCGATTCGTAGCGATATCGCCTATGTGGTGACGGGTCATCACTCTGCCGTCGCGGGAAAGATCCGGCCGGTGGCCGGGCAGCCGGGTTATGGAAAAGGGCATGGGTTTGAGATCTTCGATGTGAAAGACCGGGCGCATCCCAAGCTCCTTTCGCGGACGAAGTTTCCGGTGTTCTACGGCCTCTATATGGACACCTGGCGGGTTCGCTTGTCTGGCGATTTGGCGTTTGTGAATGACACCTACAATGGCATCTTTATTCTGCAAATTGCGGATCCGAAGGCCCCGCGCGTGCTGGCGCACCGGCAGTTGCCCGTGGTGCCCGGGATTGGCGACGGCGGACTGCCTGTGGATCCGCAGCCGGGGCCCGCGGTGGGACTGGCGTTGACCAAGGACTATCTGTACATTGCGGGCGCCTGGAGCGATGTCCACGTTGTTCCCGCGCCCGGCCTGGCGGCGCCGATGGATCCGTTGCCGCGCCACGGTCTTCGGGCCGGCCGGGCGAAGGGGAAGCCAGCGGAGAGTTTGACCGACGCTGTGCTTTACCGCCCGGATGGCCAAGTCTATGCCGTCGATGTGTGGAAGACGGACGCGGCCGGCAGGCCGCTGTTGCTGGTTGCCGCCGGTTCGGCGGGGCTGCATGTGGGGCGGCTGACGGATCGGTTCGAAAAACAGGCGGTGTATCCGACGAAGGGGTTTGCTGCCTCTGTTAGTCACAGCAAGGATACGGTTTACGTAGCCGAAGGGATGGGCGGGTTGGGGATCTATCAGGCGGGCGCGGATGGGCGTCTGAGTGAGTTGGCCCGCTACACAGTGCCGGGCTTTTCTGTGCAGCAGGTGGTTGTTACTCCGGCCGGTAATCGGGCGTTGTTGCACGTGGGAATGAACCGGCTCCACATACTCGATGTGAGTAACCCGGCCAAGCCGGTGCGCGTGATCGAGGATATGCACCCGGGGCTTTTCTATCTGCGCGCCATTCCGACGGGCTTGGCGGCGGATCGATACTCGTTGGTCACCTGGACTGTCTCCGGGCCGTTTCTCTTCGACCTCGATCCGTCGGCGCCACCCCGGTTTGCCGGTTTCCAGTATCCGTTTCGGATTGGAACCGAGAATGGGGCGACCCCGGACGGCGCCAACTGGCTGGTTACTACAGGCGGGTATTACATGTTACTCAAGCCGGGTGAGCAACGGCCGCCGAAGGACGTTGGGCTGATTGGAATCGAGGGGCAGGATTTGAGCGGGAAGCCGACGCTGTTCGGCAATACGTTGTTTATCGCCAATGCGCTGACGGGGCGGGTGCTTGCCTTGGATGTGACCGACCGGGCGCGCCCGAAGCTTCTTTCGACCGCGCTGCTGCCGGAGCATCCGGGGTACATCGTGGAACGGGGCGGGCGTGCGCTGATTCCTGGAGGGTATCAGGGACTGCTGTTGTGGGATTACCGACGGCGCTGAGCGGCGGTGTGGTTGGAAACCACCGGGCGGTGATTCGTGGCCGGTGTTGCGGGTTTGGTTGTCTTGTGTTTTCAACGAGTTGGGTTTGGCTGGTGGCGTGCACTGTTAGAGTTGTACGAGCCGCCCAGCAAACGGCCTTCGGCACAAGGAGAAAACCATGACACGCAATTGGATGGCAGTTTTGGTGGTGACGGGGGTGGGGATGTATGGGCAGCAGTATCCGCCTCAGCAGAACCAGCAACAGGGGTATCCGCAACAGAGTTATCCCCAGCAGCAGTATCCGCAGGCGGATCCTCGTTATCAGAACCAGGGCGACCCGAACTATCAGGGCCAGAATGGGCAGGGTCAGAATGGGCAGTACGACGATGACCAGGGCGACTATGAGTACGATCAGAACGACGAGGGCATTTACGCGCCGGCTCCGCCTGCGCCGCCCAGTTACGGTTATGACCGGACGCCGATGCCGGGGGCGGGGTACTACTGGGTTGACGGGTTTTGGAACTACCGCGGTGGCCGTTATGCCTGGACGCGTGGCTACTGGATGAGGCCTCCGTATGCCGGCGGCTACTGGGTGGCTCCCCGCTACACCGGGGGCCGGTATTTTGGCGGCTTCTGGGGCGGCGGGCCGAACCGGGGTTATGTCCGGTACGCACAGGGCTACCGGCCAGGGTTCAGCGCCGGGTTTGTTTATCGCGGTGGCGGCGGCAGGGTGGTGATCAACCGGGGTTACTCGGGCGGGAACCGTGCCTATCAAGGTGGCGGCTACCAGAACCGCGGCGGAGCCGGCGGCCGGAACTCCGGGTCTGGGTACCGGGGCGGCGGTGACCGGGATGGACGTGGCGGCCGGCGCTAGTTGATTGACTTCGAGCCCGCTGGGGGAGACCCTGGCGGGCTCCTTTGCATGAGGGAGGGGGAGCCGGGAGATCTGTTTGCCGGAGAACGTAGGATGGGCGCAGTCGGGAGTAAGAAGAGTTGTTGTACTGACTGAGTCGCCCAGCGAGGAAGCAGAAGCTGTAAACTCTAAGCATGCCGTTGTGGCGATATGAACAGAGTGCGCCGGTGGCTTGATTTTCGCCAGTTACCCGGACTAACACGGATCGTTCTTGCCTCCGTTGTTACGGCCCTTGTATTTGGCCCGATTGGATGGCTGATCCTGTCCCACGCTGGCAGTGTGGGTGGGGATGGGGCCGTTGCGCACCGGCGCTATCGGATCGGGTACCGGGACGCGGCGCCTTACTTGTTCACGCGGGCCGATGGGCAGCCAGGAGGACTGGCGGTTGAAGTCATTGACGAGGCGTCGCGCCGGGCCGGTGTGCGCCTGGAATGGGTAAAGACGAGCCAGTTACATTACGAGTTTCTGGCAGCCGGATCCGGGGAACTGTGGCCGCTGGCCGATGTGGAGGAGTCACGCGGTTTTCCCACTACCCGTCCGTGGTTACGGGACACCTTTTCGTTGATTACTCTCCGAGGCACGGTGCAACCGAAGCGAATCGCGGTTAACGACACGCTACGCACGCGTCAGCTTTACGCCACGCAATTTCC
>CAMATG010000398.1 GCA_945860645.1 Candidatus Sulfopaludibacter sp. SbA3
TGGCGATGTCCGGGGAGGCGGACCGGCGGACGTTGATTCGGCGGATCACCTTTGATTTGACCGGGCTGCCGCCAGCGCCGGAGGAGGTGGAGGCGTTCGTGAAGGGCGGGGATTACGGGGCATTGGTGGACCGGTTGTTGGCGTCACCGGCGTATGGCGAACGGTGGGGTCGGCACTGGATGGACGTGATCCGGTTTGGGGAAAGCCATGGGTATGAGCAGAACCATGTGCGGCCGGGAGCGTGGCCGGTGAGGGACTATTTCATACGGTCGTTTAACGAAGATGTACCTTTTCGGGACATGATTTTGCACCATTTAGCGGGTGATTTGGTGGCAAAAGACACCCCAAATGTCGAAATTGGCACCGGTTTTTTGGTGGCTGGGCCGCATGACACGGTCGGGAACCAGGCGGAGGGTCCGAAGCGGCAACAGCGGGCCGATGATCTGGACGATATGGTGAACGCGACGGCTTCGGCGTTTTTGGGGCTGACGGTGAACTGCGCGAAGTGCCACGACCACAAGTTTGATCCGATTCTGCAGTCCGATTATTACCGGCTGGCGGCAGTGTTCGCCGGGGTGGTGCACGGGGAGCGGGAGGTGGGGACGGCTTCGGAAAAGGCGGCTTATCGGGCGAAGGCGGGGCCGTTGGAGGCGCGAGTGGCGGCGTTGAACGGGGTGTTGACGGGATTGCGGGAGAAGGCGAAGCCGGGGCTCGTCGCGGCGGAGGCGCGGGTGCGGGGGAGGATGCGGGAGGCGGTGTCGGCAGCGGGGACGGCGGAGAGTTTTGGGGCTTTGCGGGCGCGGTTTGTGCGATTGGCGCTGCCGGCGGGGGCGCCGGGCGGGTTGGATGAGATTGAGGTGTTTACGGCGTCCGGGAAGAATGTGGCGTTGGGGGCGAAGGTTTCGTCGACTTCGACGCGGGTAGCGGATGGGAATCCGGATGCGTATTCTCCGCGGTTCTTGACGGATGGTTCCTTTGATAAGCGGTGGTTTGCGGGGGTGGGGGCGGGGCCGGCGTTGACGGTGGATTTGAGGGCGGAGATTGAGGTGGCGCGGGTGGTTTGGTCGGCCGATCGGAAGCAGGGGCAGCAGGGCCGGTTCGCGGTGCAGGCGCCGGGGCGGTATGTTCTGTCGGTTTCGTTGGATGGGGTGGAGTGGCGGGAGGTGGCCACTGACGCCGGGCGGCTCCCGGCGCGGAAGGAGGCGCAGGAGCGGTTGTTTGTGCTGGAGGCGTTGGGGAGTGACGGGGAGTTTGAGGCCGCGGAGAAAGAGTTGGCGGCGGTGGAGACGGAGTTGAAGGCATTGCCTAAGTTGCCTAGGGTGTATGCGGGGACGTTCGCCAAGCCGGAGCCGGTGTATCTGTTGAAGGGCGGGAACGTGATGCAGCGGGGGGAGGAGATGCGGCCGGGGAGTTTGCGCGCGTTGCCGGGGTTTGAGTTGGCTGTGGATGCGCCGGAGGGCGAGAGGCGGATGGCGTTGGCCAAGTGGATTGCATCGGACGCGAATCCGCTGACGCCGCGGGTGATGGCGAACCGGTTGTGGCATTACCATTTCGGGCATGGGTTGGTGGCGACGCCGTCGGACTTCGGGTTCAACGGGGAGCGGCCGAGCCATCCGGAGTTGCTGGATTATCTGGCGCAGCGGTTGATTGACACCGGGTGGCGGTTGAAGCCGTTGCACCGGGAGATTGTGATGTCGGCGGCGTACCGGCAGGCTAGCACTTGGAATGAAACGGCGGCGAAGGCGGACGCGGATTCGCGGTTGCTGTGGCGGTATCCGCCGCAGCGGTTGCAGGCGGAGGCGATTCGGGACAATATGCTGGCGGTGGCGGGGGTATTGGATAAGACGGTGGGGGGGCCGAGTTATCAGCTGTATAAATACACGGTGGATAACGTGGCGACTTACTTTCCGCGGGAGGAGTTTGGGCCGGAGACTTATAGGCGGTCGGTGTATGCGCAGTCGGCACGGTCGATTCGGACGGAGTTGCTGAGCGTGTATGACTGCCCGGATTCTTCGTTGCCGGAGCCGCGGCGGGTGGTGACCACTTCCCCGCTCCAGGCGCTGGCTTTGCTGAACAATTCGTTTGTTTTGGATATGGCGAAGGCGCTGGGGGCGCGAATGGCGTTGGACAAGGACCCGGTGGGGCGGGGCTTCGCTTTGGCGTTTGGGCGGGGGCCGACGGCGTCGGAACGGGCGGGGGCGGATACGTTAGTAAGTCAGTATGGGGTGGCGGCGTTGGCGCGGGCGATTTTTAACACGAATGAGTTTGTCTATGTCCATTAATCGGCGGCAGTTGATTCACTCGTTGGGCGCGGTGGCGCTGGCGGATCTTTTGCGGGGCGGGGCGCCGCATTTTGCGCCGAAGGCCAAGCGCGTGATTCAGATCATGTGTCCGGGCGGGGTGTCGCATTTGGACACGTTCGACTACAAACCAGAGTTGGAGAAGCGGAGCGGGCAGCCGATGCCGGGGGGCGAGAAGGAGGTGTCGTTCCAGGGGGCGAATGGGAACCTCATGAAGAGCCCGTGGAAGTTTGTGCAGCGGGGGCAAACAGGGCGGTGGATGACGGAGATGTTGCCGCATTTGGGCGCATTTGCGGACGATATGGCGTTTATTCACTCGATGACGTCGCGGACGAACACGCATGGGCCTGCATGTGTGGCGATGAATACGGGTTTCGTTTTCGAGGGATTTCCGTCGGCGGGGGCGTGGGCGTCGTATGCGTTGGGATCGATGAACGAGAACCTGCCGGCGTATGTGGCGATTCCGGATGTTAGGGGGATTCCGCCGTCGGGGCCGGCGAACTGGACGAATGGATTTTTGCCGGCGGAGCATCAGGGAATTTCGTTTACGGCGCTGGAGCCGATCCGGAATCTAGAGCGGCCGGGGGCGATTTCGGCGGAGGCGGATTTGGCTACGCGGGGGTATGCGCGGGCGCTGAATGACAAACATGCGGAGTTACACGCGGGGGATTCGGATTTGCGGGCGCGGATTGCTTCATATGAGCTGGCTGGGCGGATGCAGTTATCGGCTCCGGAGGTTTCTAATTTAGGGAGCGAGACGAAGGCGACGCATGAGTTATATGGGACCGGGGACGCGAATCCATTGCTGGCGGCGTATGCGCGGAACTGTTTGCTGACGCGGCGGCTGGTGGAGCGGGGCGTGCGGTATGTGCAGCTGTACTGCGCGTCGAGGGCGTCGGGCGTGGACGGGCTGTTGAACTGGGACGCGCATAAGACGCTGGAGGCCGATTATTCGCGGCATTTTCCCATTTTGGATAAGCCGACGGCAGGACTGCTGGCGGACCTGAAGGGGCGGGGTTTGTTGGACGATACGCTGGTTTTGTGGACGACGGAGTTCGGGCGGATGCCGACGCATCAGGAAGGGACTTTGGGGCGGGATCATAACCCCGACGCCTACTCCGTGTGGATGGCGGGCGCCGGGGTGAAAGGGGGCGCGACGCACGGGCGGACCGATGATTTCGGGCGGCGCGTGGTGAGCGATGTTACTACCGTTCATGATTACTGGGCGACGGTGTTGCACTTACTGGGGCTGCATCATGAGCGGCTGACGTGGTATCACAACGGAATTAACCGGCGGCTGACCGATGTGCATGGGCATGTGATTCGGGAGCTGATTCGATAGGCCGTATTGGCGTGGCGGCCAACCCGTACCCTTGACCATCACATCTTGACAGACAAGAGTACGGCTGCTATGCTGGCCCCATGACTGAACCCGGTACGGACGTCATCCAGGGCACGCTTGACATGCTCATCCTGAAGACCCTGAGCCTGGAGCCGATGCATGGATTTGGGGTGGCCCAGCGGATTGAACAGGTATCTCGAGGGGTATTCAAAGTGAATCCCGGTTCGCTGCTGACCGCATTTCAGCGGCTGGAGCGCGACGGTTTTTTGGAATCGGAGTGGAGGCAGACACCGAACGCCAGACGGGCGAAATACTACTCGCTGACGCGGAAGGGCCGGAAACAGCTTGAGGTCGAAACGGCGGATTGGACCCGGCGAGTGAGCGCGATCTCGCGCCTGCTCCGGACGGAGGGCTGACGGTTATGCGGCTGTGGACGCAATGGCAGCACGGGGTTCGCAACCTGCTGAACCGGGAGGCGATGCGAGCGTCGCTCGATGAGGAGGCGGCGCACTACCTCTCCGAGCTGATCGCCTCCTTGGAAGCGAAGGGAATGTCACCGAACGAAGCCAAACGCGTTGCCCGCCTGGAAATGGGGAGCGCGATTGCGATCCGGGAACAAGTGCAGGAATCGAATTGGGAAGACGCCGCAGCTTGTTTCGCGAGCGATTGCCGCCAGGCGCTGCGCCGTCTGTCTCGCACTCCCGCCTTCACCGCGGCCGCGCTTGCCATGCTTGCCCTGGGAATTGGAGGAGCGTCGGCGCTATTTACGGTGATTGATAGCGTGTTGCTGCGCCCCTTGCCGTATCCTGAGCCGGACAGACTGGTTGCGCTGACGCACACGGCTCCGGGAATCAACCTCGATTCGCTTCGCATGTCGCAGTCCTTCTATTTTACGTACCAGGAAGAGGGCCGCGTCTTTGAGAAGTTAGCGCTGTGGAACGGCAACCGTGCCACAGTGACCGGTGTTGGGGACGCGGACGAAGTACCAACGCTTTTCGTCACGCACGAGTTCCTGCAAACACTTCGAGTCCGGCCGACGGTTGGGCGTGACTTCCAAGCCTCGGACGGCGCCGCGGACGCTGAGCGCACTCTCCTGCTTTCCGCCGGTTACTGGAATCAAAAATTCGGGGGTTCGCACGCGGTGTTGGGCCAGCGGTTGATGGTCAATGGCAACCCTCACACCGTGATCGGGGTATTGCCGCCGGATTTCACGTTTCTCGATGAGAAGATCTCGCTGGTAATCCCGATGCGGCCAAGACGGGACGAAGTACGATTGATCGGTTTTGGCGATGCCGGAATCACCCGTCTGCGGCCGGGTGTAACCCTGGCAGAGGCCAATTCCGACATGGCCCGTTGCATTTCGTTGGCGCCGGCGAAGTTTCCACTGAACCGGGGATTTGCGGCCGGCGCCTTTGCCGCCGCGCGCATCGCTCCCAACGCACGGTATCTCAAAGACGAATTCATCGGGGACGTGGGGAAAACGCTGTATGTACTGATGGGCGCCACGCTGGTGCTGCTGTTGATCGCCTGTGCCAACGTGGCGAATCTACTGCTTGTGCGCGCCGACGGACGGCAACGGGAGTTGGCGATCCGGGCGGCGCTCGGCGCCGGATGGGGGCGTCTGGCCAGGGAACTGCTGTTGGAGGCAACGCTGCTCGGCCTGATGGGCGGGGGGCTGGGAGTGGCTCTCTGCGCCATCGCACTGCCGCTGTTACCGTCGTTCGGTTTGGGTAATCTTCCTCGCCTCTCAGAGATCTCGATGAACGCCGGGACGGTGGGGTTGATCCTAGCAGCCTCATGCGTGGTGAGCGTGGTTGTGGGATTGATCCCTGTCTGGAGGTACGCCAGACCGCGAGCGGAACAGGCGACGGGACGGTGGACCACCGAACCCCGGGAGCGCCGGCTGGCGCAGGAGGGGCTGGTGGTGACCCAGATAGCGCTGGCAACGGTATTGATCATCGGCGCCGGCCTTATGCTCCGCAGTGTCGCAGCGTTGCGCAACGTTACCCCCGGCTTCTCCCGCGCCGAAACGGTGCAGGCCGTACGCATTTCTGTAACGCAGGTGCCGGAGCCGCTGCGGGTATTGCAACTCTATGAGGCCGTCCGCGACAAGTTCGGAACGATCGGCGGCGTCGACTCCATTTCCATCACCACTTCGGTACCGATGGAAGCTGGGGCCAGCAACCCCATCTTCGTGGAAGGGCATGACTACAGCCTCGGCAAAGCCCCGCCGGTGCGGCGATGGCGGAGTGTATCGCCCGGCTTCGCGGACACCATCGGCAGCCGGCTGCTTGCGGGACGCGATTTTCGGTGGGACGAGTTGCGAAATGGCCCGCACACGGTCCTGGTCTCGGAGAATCTCGCGAAGGAGGTTTGGGGAGGCCCGCAACTGGCACTGGGAAAACGAGTCCGCCCATCGTTAAACCACGAGTGGAGTGAGGTAATCGGCGTGATAGCGGATCTGCGCGACGATGGGCTCCGGAACGAGGCCCCTAAGACTGTTTACTGGCCCTTGATGGCAAGAGCTGGAAAC
>CAMATG010000399.1 GCA_945860645.1 Candidatus Sulfopaludibacter sp. SbA3
TGTTATGTGGCCACTTCAGAGTGGAAGAAATCGGAACGGCGAAAGCTGCCAGCATCGGCGGATAGCAACGTGGTGATCTTCGGCAACCCACGAGTGAGTTGGATTTTTAGAGATTGGCAGCGGGAGATCAAGCCGGAGTTTTTCGTGCCTGAGGGTTCAGCCGAAAGCCTCTCCATCAGAAACAGGCTCGAGCAGGAGATGCCGCCGTATAAGGACAGGCCGGAGCCTGGGGGCCGGATCTATGCGGCTTTGGTGCGACGGAGCGGCCCTGACGGTATTGTGACGCTTGTTGGAGTACAGAACGGTCCTGCGTTGGAGGCGCTAGCTGGGGTGCTAACTGATGATGTCGAGCTCCGCCGATGCATTGGCGGCGTAGTGAAGGAGAAGGACCTTCAGCAGTTTCCGGCGAGCTTCGAACTGCTGTTTGAGATTCCGATTGGGCCGGAAGAGAGTGTGGGTACGCCGGTGCTGGTGACATCACGGCCGTGGGGGTGGAATGGCGACTACCCGAAGGGCAACGTCGATTGAGTCACCTATGAGTTGTCTGTGACCACGCCGGGAGGAGGGCGGAGAGGGTGGCGGTGGTTAGGACGAAGATGGCGACGGTGGTTAGGATTTGCGGGTCTTGCGGGGAGACGTTGTAGAGAAGGCTCTTTGCGGCGGTGGCTAGAGCGGTGGCGAGCAGGATGCCGGTGAGGGTGCCGATTGTCACGTAGTTCAGGATGTCAGTGATTAGCTCGCGGGCCAGGCGGAGGCGGGGGGCGCCTAGCGCTTGGCGGATCGCTATTTCATTGGCTCTCGCCGTGATCGACTCGCGGGTTACGGCATGGGTGCCGGCTATCGCTAGCAACATCGCTCCGAGGGCGAAGAGGAGTAGGAGGGCGAGGTTGAAACGGTCTCTGGCGGTGTTGCGGTCCATTAGGGTTCCGAGGGTCGCTTCGCTGGCGATGGCTTGGTCGGGGGCGACCTCTTTTACTGCTTTGCGGATCTGGGTTAAGGTTTCCGCGGTTGGGGTGGTGGCGCGGATGACCAGGTAGTTTGTTGGGATGTCGATTTGGCGGTTGAGGACATAGACGTCGTGGCCGGGTTGACGGACTCCTCGGAAACGGGCGTCGGCTACTACTCCGATTACTTTTCGCTGTTCGTCGAAGACCTTTATGCGCTTGCCGATGGGGTCCTTCAGGGGCGCGGCTACGGATTCGCTGATGATCAGCACCTTCTCAGATCCCTCTGTGTCGTGGTCGTTGAAGTCGCGGCCCTCCGTAAGCCGAGTTCCGATTGTCTCGAAGTAGCCGGGGGTTACGACTTCGAAGTTCGCCTTCCTTTGTTGGAGCGGGTCGCGGGTGCCGGCTTCGGATTCGTAGGTATATCTGGCGTCCCAGCCGATCGATCCTTCTAAAGGGCGGAGGAGCACGCCGGCGGCGTTGGTGATGCCGGGGGTGGCGCGGAGACGGTCGATGAGTTCGAGGTAGGTTTTGCGGTAGATGGCAGGGGTGATGCCGGGGCCTCGGAGGGCGAGGTTGACGGTGATGGCGTCCCGGTTGTCGAGTCCGAGATCGGTTTTCAGCAGCGCCCGGTAGCTGGAGAAGAGGAGGGCGCACGCCGTCAGAATTACGACCGTGGCGGCGGTTTGGAGGCAGACGAACAGGCGGCGGAGCTGCGCGCCGGTTCGCGATCCGGCGGTGCGGGTGCCGCCTTCGCGGAGCAGGGTTTCGAGATTCTTTTCGCGGAGCAGGAGCAGGCGGCCGATGGCGCACGCCAGGGCGGCGGTGAGGGCTAGGGCGATGGCGATTGCCAGGGCCGTTGGGTTGAGGGTGGCGTTGTGGATGCGGGGTATGTCTGACGGGGCGAGTTGGATTAAGACTTCGATGATGGCGGCGGCTAGTGCTGTGCCGGCGAGGGTGGCTACGGTGGACGCCGCGAGGGCTTCGGTGGCGAATTGGGTGAGGAGTTGCGTTCTGGTGGCTCCGAGGGCGGTGCGGGTTGCTACTTCCTGCCGGCGGCTGAGGGCGCGCGTCAGGAAGAGATTGCCGGCGCTGACGCAGGCGGAGAGTAGGAGAAGCAGGGCAGCGGCCAGGGCTAAATAGAGTTGGTTCTTTGCTGTTCCGGTGAGGAAGTTGGCGATGGGGGTTACGGTGGCTTGTTGGGTGGCAGCGTATTCTTTGGGGTAGTTTGCGATTTGGAGTTTCAGGGCGCGGTTAGCGGAGGATTGGAATTCCGTTGTGCCGGCGTTTGGGTGGAGGCGGACGATGGCTTGGAGCCAGGTCATACCGCGACTATCGGCAGCGGGGAGACTGACCCAGAGCCCGACGCCGCGGGGGAAGTCAAAGTTGGGGGGCATGACGCCGATGACGGTGTGGGCGCGGTTGTTGATTCGGACGGATTGGTTGATTATGTTCGGAGTCGCGGAGAAGTGTTTGCGCCAGACTTCGTGGGAGAGGATGGCGACGCGTGGGGCGCCGGGGGCGGAGTCGGCTGGGGTAAAGTCGCGGCCGATGGCGGGGTGGACCCCGAGCACTTTGAAGAAGTCGGGCGAGGCGGGGCAGGATTCGATTTGGACGGGGTCGTTGGCGCCGGTTTGGAGGGTGCGGCCGTTGCCGTAGGGGGCGGCGGGGAAGAGGGCGACGTATTGGGCTTCGGGGATGTCGCGTTGGAGGTCGGCGAGTTCGGGGTAGGCGAGTTCGCCGACGAGGTGGGGCTGGTTGGCGGGGTCGGTTTTCCAGAGGAGGTGGACGCGGTCTTCGTTGGGGATGGGGAGGGGGCTGAGGACGACAGCGTCGACCACGGAGAATAGCGCCACGCTGAGGCCGATGCCGAGGGTGAGGATTGCTGTGGCGAGGGCGTGTTTGGGGAGGGCGCGGAGGGCGAGGCGGGTGTGGCGGGCGGCGGATTCGAGTTGGTGATACGGCGAGAGATCGCGGACGGCTTCGGCGATGGCGGGGGCGTGGCCGAGGCGGTGGCGGGCGTAGCGGGTGGCTTGTTCTTCAGTGTCGCCGGCTTCGAGACGCTCCTGGCGGAGGAGGTGAAAGTGCTCGGCGAGTTCGTCGTCGATGGGGTCCGGTTGGAGGCTCATTTATGCGAGACCCATGACCTTGGTGATGGCGGCGGCGGCGGCTTGCCAGCGGGCGCGTTCCACTTTTATTTGTTGGCGGCCGGCTTTGGTAAGGGCGTAGTAACGGGCCTGGCGGTTGGTGGGGGAGGTCTCCAATTTGGCTTCGATCCAGCCGTTGGCTTCGAGGCGGCGGAGGGCGGGGTAGAGGGAGCCGTGGTCGACGGCGAGGGCATCGTCGGAGCGTTGTTCGATGCGTTTGGCGATTTCGTAGCCGTTGGCTTTGGCTTGGGCGAGGACGTGGAGGATGAGCATGTTGAGGGTGCCCTGGAGGAGGTCGGCTGGCATCTGGGTATATGATAGCGCAGTCTACCGGTAGAGTAACTACTATGAGGGGGTAAAAAAAGAGGGCCGCCGGTAAGGGCGGCCCTCTGAGGGGGTTACTGCGGATTGATCAGCGTCGAGTACTACCGGGCTGATTAACCACGGAGAAGGGCGAGGACCTGCTGCGGCGCCGAGTTGGCCTGGGCGAGCGCGGAGATACCAGCCTGGAGTAGGATCTGAGCCTTGGTAAGCGAAGCCGCTTCTTCGGCCAGATCGGCGTCGCGGATCCGGGATTCGGAGGCCGCGAGGTTGGTCAATTGGGACTGCGCCAGGTTAACGGCGTAGTTGAACTGGTTCTGACCGCGACCGACAACGGCTTGGGCGTTGCCCAGGGAGCTGACGGCTTCGGCGAGCGCGGTGACGGCGCGATCGGCACCGGCCTGCGTGGTGATGTCGGCGGTGGAGCCGGTGCCGGAGGTAGCGGCGGTGACGACGGTACCCTGGCTGCCGACACCGGTGCCGGCTTCATTGGTGCCGATGGCAACTTTGAAGTTCTGCAGGGTGCTGGCGAATTTGATGCCTTCGGCGCCGCCCGAAGAGGCCTTGTCCTTGACGGCGACAACCTTCTGGAGGGTGGCGTCGTTGGATTGCTTGAGGGCGGTGTTGATGGCGTCGATGGCTTCGTCGACCGTACCGGCATTGCGGCCGGTGGAGTCGTTGCGAAGGACAACGGCGAGGGAGTGAGCTTGGCCGTCGGCATCGTTGGCGGTGACGGTGATCGTCTGATCATCGCCGCCTCCGCGGATACCGGAGAAGGACAGGAGCCCGGTCTGCTGCGAACCGGCGGAAACGAAGGAGTTAACGGCGGTGTTGCCGGCCTGGGATTCGGCGGCATCGGCGACGCCGGTGGCGGTGGTGGAGCCAAAGCCAAAGACGTTGGTGTTGCCAACGGTGTTGACGCGGAACTTGGTGCCGTTGGAGCTGGCGAGGGTGATGTTGGTACCGTCGTTGGTGGCGACCAGACCGGCGGCCGCCAGGGTGGCGTTGCCGGCGATGGTGGCGTTGAGAGCGGTAGTGGCATCACCGATGGTCGCGCCGCCCGGGGTGATGGCGGTCGAGACGGTGGCGCCGCCACCGATGGAGAATTCGAGTGTTTCGGCGACAGCGGTGAAGACGCCGCCGGAGCCGGTAACCGTGGAATAGTCGAAGGTGCCCGAGGCGCCGCCGGAGCTACGGAAGCTGCCGAGGCCGAGGAGATTGCCGAGGTCGCCAGAGGCTTGCACTTCGAAGCGTTCGCCGAGTTTGCTGGTGAACTGCAACGCCGAGCCGGCAGTGGCGGCGGTGGCCGTGATGCCTGCCGCCTGGAGGCTGCTGTTGGCGGCCACGGCGGAGGTGAGGCTGGTAAGAGCCTGGTCGATGGTGGTGCCGGCGGCCACGGCGACGGAGATGTCGACGGGGCTGGCGAGACCGGCGCCTTGGAAGCGGACCGAGACCGTGCCCGCGCCGCCGGCGCCGAAGGTGGTGGCTGCCGCGGCGGTGGCCGAGCCGCCGGTGACCGTGTTGGTCAAGGTGAGGCCGGTGGGGTTCGACGAGGATGTAACGTTACCAATGAGGGCGTTGGCGAGCCGGTCCCCTGCCTGCACCTGGAAAGCGGTGGAGGAGGAGGTGAAGCCCAACGACTTCTTGCCGTCGGAGGCGGTGACGACGACGGCTTTCACGCCCGCGTTCTTGAAGGCGGTGGCCTGTGCGGAGGCGGCGTTGCCGGCGTTGTCGATGGCCGAGTTCAGGCTGCTGACGAGAGTGTCGGTGTCGGTGATCCCGGAGAGGTTCACAGAGACCTTCACGCGCTGGTCGTCGGCGAAACCGGAACCGCGGAAATAGAAGTCCGAGTATCCGGCGGTGGCGACCGAGCCAGTGTTGGTGGCATCGTTGACGATGGCCGAAACGCTGGTGCTGGCCGAGCCGGTACCGATGTCGATGGAGGTGACGCCCTGCGCCTGAACACCCTGCAGCCCAAGGCTCTTGGAGTCTACGGTGGAGTTCGACAGATTGACGCCGACCGAGCCGTTCGCCGTGGAGTCGACACTACCGGAGGTGCGGCCGCCGCCGATGAAGACCGAAAGCGACTTGGCGAACGTACCGCCAGAGTTCAGGCCGATGGCCTGCGCCTGGCGATCAATTTCCGTGACCACGCTCTGGAATTCGCTGTTCAGCACGGTGCGGCTGCCGGAGAACGTACCGGAGGCCGACTGCGTGGCCAGGGTGCGAGCCCGATCCAGCAGTTTGCTGATGTTGTTGATGCCGCCGTCGATCGTTTGCAGCGTGCTCAGGCCATCGTTGGCGTTGCGGATACCTTGGGAAAGGACCGCCTGATCACTGCGGAACGTGTTGGCGATAGCTAGACCCGCGGCGTCGTCACCGCTGGCGAGGATGCGCAGACCGGACGTTACCCGTCCAATCGTCTTGCCCTGTGATTCTGAAGTCTGACGCAAGTATTCCCGCGACTGCAGCGAGGCAACGTTCGTGTTAATGCGAAATGACATGTTTCTCTCCTTGAAACTTTAGTCCCGTACTTTATGTCCGGAGCCAATCGGTACGCCGCCTTGAAGTCCTTTTCTCGGCCAATGGCGTTGATTGGTCGTTCAAAAGGCATATCGGTGGTGGGGAGAGAGACGAGAGGGATAGGGTAAGAAAAGACTGGGGATAGGGGAGGAGAGATCCTCATTACCCTCCGGGAATATCTCTAAAAGTCGCGGGGGGTAGTAAACGTA
>CAMATG010000400.1 GCA_945860645.1 Candidatus Sulfopaludibacter sp. SbA3
GGCACCTTCAACATGTGCCATCCGGGCGCGGAGCACCGGCAGACGGGACTGCGGCGGCTGCGGGTGCTGGCGGAGGCGTTCCCGGGGATGCCGATTCATATCTGCACCGGGACGCGGAATGAGACGAGTATGTGGCGACGGCATCCGGAGAATGGGTCGGCGGGAGCGTGGCGGGACATGGCGGCGTGCGTTCGGGAAGCGACGGAGATCGCGCGGCAGACCAAGTGCGTCCTGGCGTTTGAGCCGGAGGTGAATAATGTGGTGGATTCGGCGCGGAAGGCGCGTCAATTGATGGATGAAATTGGGTCGGCGTATTTGAAGGTAACGATGGATCCGGCGAACATTTTTCCTGCGGGGACTCTACCGCGGATGAAAGAGATGATTGAGGAAGCGTTCTCGCTGGTGGGGAAAGATATTGCGCTGGCTCATGCCAAGGATTTGGATCGGGATGGAGATGCCGGGCATTTGGCGGCGGGCCAGGGGAAGCTCGACTATGGCTTGTATCTCCGGCTATTGCGGGCAAACCGGTTCAATGGGCCGTTGCTGTTGCACGGGTTGACCCGGGCGCAAGTCCCGGGGTGTGTGGCGTTTTTGCGGGAAGAGTTGGGGCGGATTGGGGGGTAGGTTCCATTCCCTGGCCGCCCCCAAAGAGCAAAAGCCCCCATCCCGGCGCCAGGCGCCACGAATGGGGGCTTGCAAACAACGGCGAAGCGGAAACTAATCCACCTGCTCCAGAATCGCGAAGTCGCCCGGATTCCAGGCCTGCGCGATCACATACAGCTTCTTCCCAACCTTCCGCATAATGGCGTTGTGAATGTGCTGGAAATTCGCCAGACCCAACTCTTCCTTCGCCATGATCGTCGAAACCACCTTGTCGTTCTCCAGAATGTAGATCGGGGCGCCCTTCGTCCGGTCCGGACCGTGCAGCGCGCCAACCACCATATACTTCCCGTCGTAGAACGTATCACACGGGAACGAACCCTTCGGCAGCGCCACCGTCTCCAGATACTTGCCATCCGGCGTAAACCGGTCGATCTCCGAATTCGGGCGGTCGGAAATGTCGATCCGCTTCTTACCCTGCGGAATCGTCACGCCGTGCCCGGTGCCCAGCTGGCCCACGCCCGTCCCGCGCCCGCCAAAGGCCAGCTTGTTCCAGGTCGCCGAAAAATTCGCGCCCGCCGTCACCTTCGCCGTCAGCACGTAGTCCAACTTCGAATAGCCCGTCGGAATGTAGAACATCCCGTTCAAATACTCCACATCGGTGGGAATGAACGGCCCTTTGGCCTTGAAGTAATCGTTCGCCGTCTGGTTGCCCAGGTCGGTATCCGCCGTCGGAGCGCTCAGCGTGTTCACCAGCTTGCCGTCCAGCGTCGTCGTGAACACCTTGTTCACCGCGTTACCGGGGAACGTCAAATACGTTTCCTTATTGGCGGACCACAACATCGCATTGTGCATGTTGGTGTCTTTCATCGCAGCATCGGTCGGCAACAGCTTCACAGAGCCCAGATCCGCGCTGATCTGCAGAATCCCCGCGCCCGGCAGCGCGAAATAGGTTTCGCCCTTGCCACCGCGGCGGTCGACGGTAAACCCGCCATGCGCCTGTTTCAAAACCTTCTGTGCCTCGGCGGGCAGGTGTTCGGAGCGGTACTTCACACGGAAGCGCAGCTTCCCTTGACCGCTAACCTTCTCCGGCGCAGCCTGGTGCGCACGTATGGTCGCGGTGACCAGCGTCAGGCCCACAAGTCCAAGGAAAAGGAGCGTAATCGGGGATCTTTTCATAGCTCCCGACATTCTATACCGTTTTCGCGCTAACCAGATACGCCAGATACAGCCATCCGGCAATAAACACCACCCCGCCCAACGGCGTCACCAGCCCCAGCGTCCGCGTCCCCGTCACCGCCAACAAGTACAACGACCCGGAAAACAACAAAATCCCCAACCCCAGCAACCCGCACACCCGCCCCCCATCCACCGGTCGCATCATCGAAACGATCAGAATCCCCAGCGCATGCACAAAATGGTAAAAAACGGCCTTTTCGTACACCCCCATCGAATAGGCATCCAACCGGTCCCGCAACCCATGCGCTCCAAAAGCCCCCAACATCACCGCCAGCGCCATCGCCACAGCCCCAATCGCATTCCAATGCATCATGCCCCCAGTATAGTCACGCCCCAACGGTCAATCCCGCACACATCGCACGGAAAATGCCCGGTCCTTCTCCCCTTCGTCCTGCCGGTGCAACGCCAACCCACCCCGGCCAAAGTTGTAGTAAAAAACCCCGCCCCCAGCGCTCTCAGTCGCCGTCCAATAGAATCCGTGCGCTTCCAGTCGCGCATACTCACCATCCCCGGCGCGCCCGCCCCCCAGCACCGCATCAAAGGCACTGCCACCCCCCGCCAGTAACGCCTTGTACGAAGCACGGCCCTTATCGGCCGCGTCCGCGCTTACGCCGCCATACGCCTTCGCCAGCCGCCGCCATTCCCCGTCCGTTGGCAATCGCCAACCTTTACCCACCGTGTGGCATGCGCTCCCTGCCGTCGCCCAGGAGTATAACCGCCCATACCGACGGCAATTGGCTTCATCGTTCCCAAAGCAATACGATGCCGGCAGGGCAACATCTAAATTTCGTACTGTCCACTCTTTGCCATCCGCCATCCGCCGCGACGCCGGCGTTCCCCGGTCCTGGCCGGCAAGGCCACTCAGAACCCCTAACGCGATCACCACTAGTCGATTCGCTGACACGCCCTATAAGCCTCGCACAAACAACAGCAGCGCCTCCACCTCCCCCTTACTCCAAGTCGAAATCGGCACCGCCCCGAACGTCTCCCCACCCTCCAAAATCTTCTCCTCACTCATCCGCAACGTAATCCCCTCCATCGATTTCACCCCCTGGAAAAACGTCCCCGTCCCGTCGTCCCCATGGCAGTGCCCGCAGTGCCCGCTGAACGACGCTCGCCCCTGCTCCCACGCAATCAATTCACTCCCCATCCCCGCCACCCCCTCCGCCGTCGCCGCCAGCACACGCTGATACCGCACAATCCCCTTCCCATCACTCACCAACACCGCAAACCGCCCCGCACCGCCCGGCCCAATCGCCCGTCCCACAAACCCCGCCTCCGCCGAAGCAGCCTTCCAAGCCCCGCCGCAATCGCCACCACCCACCACTCGCCCGCCCAACCCAAACGCCGTCACCTTCGCCGTGGCTCCTCGCAGCGCCCGGCAACCCGGCTCATCCAAGGCCCCCACAAACAGAACCAAAACACTCGCCTTCTCCACCACCAACCCCGCCGGCAACCTCGTCCGCACCAACCCGCCCGGCTGCCCCAACCCAACCGCCACCGCCAACACCGCCAATACCGCCAGCCTCATCGCACCCCGTCCAGCCACTCCCGAAACCGCGCCGCAATCTGCTCCCGGATCTCCCGGAACGACGCCAACCGCGTCTCCTCATCTCCCTCCACCGCCGCCGGATCCGAAAAGCTCCAATGAATCCGCTCAGTCTGCCCAGGAAAAACCGGACAACTTTCCTTCGCGTTATCACAAACCGTAATCACATAGTCAAAGGTCTGATCCCGGTACAGATCCACCGACTTCGACCAATGCCCGCTCAAATCCACGCCCAACTCCGCCATCACCGCAATCGCCTCCGGCCGCACCAGACTCGGCCGCGTCCCGGCGCTAAAGACCTCCATCCGGTCCCCCGCCATCCACCGCAACAACCCCTCGGCCATCTGGCTCCGCGCCGAATTTCCCGTACAAAGGATCAACGCCCGTTTCTTCTCCATCACTTCCCCTTCTTCACTTCGGTCAAATAGAACTCCCGGAACCGCACCCGGATATCATCCCGGACCTTCCGGAAAATCGCCATCTTCTCGTCATCGGTCCCCGTCGCCTTCGCCGGATCGGGGAAGCCAATATGCAGACGCTTGCCCACCTTCCCCGAAAACCGTGGACAGTTCTTATCCGCGTCGTCGCAAACCGTCACCACGAAGTCAAACGACTCCCCCACAAACTGCCCCACATGCTTCGGCGTCTGCCCGGCGATGTCGATGGAAATCTCCTTCATAGCCCGCACGGCGAACGGATTCACCCGCGCCGCCGGCGCCGTACCAGCCGAAAACAGCGCCAACCCCGGGTCCAACGACCGCAAAAACCCTTCCGTCATCTGGCTCCGCGCCGAATTCCCGGTGCAGAGAATCAGTATCCGCTTCCCGCCCCCGGCGGCCATCGCCACCCCGGCCAGTCCCATTCCCAACAACGCCCGTCGTCTCATAAATCTCCTCAAGATCCACACAAAGGCACGAAACTCTCCGGCTTCACGGCCTGGTTTCGCGTGCAACACTCGGCATAAAGAAAACCGAGCAATTCCTGCAAAATCGCCGTATTGGCGCGGTACCAAAGAAAGGTACCCCGCCGCTCCACGGTGATTAACTCCTCATTCCGCAGCTTCTCCAAATGGTGCGACAGCGTGGAAGCCGGAATGCCCAATTCGGCCTGAATATCCCCGGCCGCCATCCCATCCGGATGCGCCGCTAACAACGTCCGCACCACCCGTAGCCGCGCCTCATTCCCCATCGCCGCAAACATATCCGCATACCGCGCCGGATCCACAACGTCATTCTTCATCCGCCCGCCATCCTACCATATTTCCACAAATACGAAACCATGAACCGGGGACAGCCACCACGTTTACCGATTTTGCCCTACCCCAAAAACCCCGAGGCCCTCCGCGTCACGGCGAACATCTATCTCCGCAATCCCGAACGCGATACCGAAACATTCCGCGTGATACCGATGGAACCCAACCAACCATAACCGCCGCCATCCATCGGCTTCGCGCAACGCCGAGCCGTGCGAAAATCACCGTATGCGCCGTCCATTCCGTCCGCGAATGACCGTGATTCGAGCCACTATTGCTCTTTTATTCGCCGCAATAACCGCTCTTTCACAGACCGCGCCGGACGCCGGTCGGCTGGCCAAACTACCGATTCGCTTTAAACCCAACGTAGGCCAGGCCCCGGCGGGAGTGCCGTTCGTAGCAAGAGGAACCGGCTACTCACTTTCCCTCCGTGGGGAGCGAGCGGAGTTTGTATTCCGAAGCGGCGATACGCAGGCCCGGCTGGAGATGCAACTGGTGGGCGCGCGCGCCGGGCGGCCGATGACACCATCACAAAAACTGCCCGGCGTCAGTAACTATCTCCTAAGCCCGGCCCGCGGCGGGGCGAAGGAAAACGTACCGACCTATGGACGCGTAACGGCCCCCGGAATCTATCCGGGGATTGACGTGACTTACTACGGCTCCGGCCAGGAGTTAGAGCATGACTTTGTCGTATCCCCGCAAGCCGACCCCGGACTCATCCGGATGCGTTACTCCGACGGGGCAGCGCCGCCGCGACCAGCGCGACTAACTTCCGGTTACGCCGTAACACAGGAGTTGAACGCTTTCGGACAAGCTAAACTGATCTGGATCACTCTTATGCCACTCGCTGAGCTGGTGACGAAGGGCAAGAATCTGGAACTGAAGCGCCGCGCGATTGCGAAAGGAAGCCAAGAAAGCCGCCGCCAGCGCCATCAACGGAGGCGAACAGGGGAATCGAAGGAAGAAAGGCAACCCCCAATTTATCAGCAACTTCGAGATTTGCGAGAACTACAGACGCGTGGCGCTGGCGACGGATATCGGGACGAGAGGGGTTGAGACCATAGCAGGTACGGAAGAGTAAACAGTCCGAGAGGTCCGCCAGGGCCGCTCGGAGCCCATCAACCATAGCGTCCAGCAATGTAGTCGGCTGTCTTTGGATGTAGCGGGTGATCAAATAGCTGTTCCGCAGTCCCGTATTCGACGAGCGTCCCCTCCAAAAGAAAGGCACAGTGGTCGCTGACACGGCGGGCCTGCGCCATGTTGTGGGTCACAATCAGCGTTGTGTAAATGCCGCGCCAACCGCGAATCAGGCGCTCGACGCTCTCGGTGCCAGCGACGTCGAGCGCCGCGCACGGCTCATCCATGAGGATCACCTGGGGCTGCAACGGCAGCAACCTGGCGATACAGAGTTTCTGTTGCTGTTCCAGTTGCAGCGACAAGGCAGGCGCGTGCAATTTGTCCTTCACGTCTGGCCATAGGCCCGTTTCGGTAAGAGCTTTTTC
>CAMATG010000401.1 GCA_945860645.1 Candidatus Sulfopaludibacter sp. SbA3
GTTACGGTGAAGTAGCCTGCCAGTAGGAGCGCGGTGCACCAGGGTTGTTTGCGCCAGGCGGCGGCGAAGAGGATGGCGAGGCCGATGGCGGGGACGGTTAGATAGTAATCGGTCCGGTGTTCCCGGAGGAGGAGCATGGGCCCGAGGGCGAGGACGAACCACGCCAGTCCGAGGCGTCCCACGGCTACGGCTGCTACGAGCATTAGCGCTGCTAGAACTTCTACCCGGCAGGCCCAGCGCCAGTAGGTGAGGAGCGTTTCGAAGATTCGCCAGTCGAGGTAAATGCCGTAGGTTCCGCCGGCTGTTTTGGGGATGAGGAGGGCGTGGGCGGCGGCGAAGAGGAGGGCGGGGATCCAGAAGGGGAGGGTGGCCCGCCAGCGGGGCCAGGCCCAGAGAGTGATTAGGGCGGGGACGACGATGTTGGACTCCAATACGCCGAAGCCGAGGAGATAGAACAGCCATGCCCATTTGAGCCGATTTTGTTCGAAGCAGACCAGGGTTGCGAGAACGCAGAAGGCCCACATGACTTGGTTCGTGGCGGCGATCCAGGTCATGGGGAGGGCGAGCGCTGGTTGGACAGCCCAGGCGGTGGCGCCGAGGGCGGCGCCCCATAGAGATTGGGTTCGACGCCAGAGGAGCCAGCCGAGGAGGAGGCAGTTGGCGGCTTGCAGGAGGAAGCAGAAGATGCGGGCGGGGAGCGCGTCGAGGCCGAAGCCGTGCCAGATTCCCCAATAAAAGAGCCGTTCGCTGAGTGGGCGGAAGGTGCCCTGCGCGATGGGTTTTGCCATCATGGCGGGCAGGCCGGCGAGCGGCGTGGCGGCGGCGAGTTGGAGATGGGCAAAGTCGTCTTGTTGAAACCAGGCGCCGAGGCCCGCCCAATATACCGCCGTGAAGACGAGTACAGGGAGAAGGAGAACCAGCCGGCTTTTGAATGTTTCGGCTTGCATGGCGTTGCTCCCTATTGTGCGATAAGTGGGCCGCCATCATATTCGCCAGTCCGCACATGTCGTTTGCGCGGATTGCCGCCTAACGCCTACACTGGAAGGAGTCCCAAGGCTCCGTCGCTGCGGCAACCCCGTCGTTAAGAATCAATAACTTCCAAAGGGGTACCCTTGCCATGCAGAGTCCGAACGACGATTCTTCCGCCTACGTGTTGACGCTTGAGGAGATTGAAAACCTCGTCCACGAAGGGGGCAAGCCTGTCGAAACTCTCACGAATGTTGTGGCGCTGATCGCGAATCGGTTCCACGCCGATGTTTGTTCCGCATACTTGCTGGAACCGGATCGCGCTCATCTTGTCCTGGCGGCTACGCTGGGTTTGCAGCGCGAGTGCGTCGGCACGCTGCGGATGTCTCTGAAAGAAGGCCTTGCGGGGCTGGTGGCGGAGAGTCTGCGCCCGGTGGCCGTGGAACAGGCGTCGCGCCACCCGCGCTTCAAGTACTTTCCGGAGGCGGGGGAGGACGCGTGCCAGTCGTTCCTGGGCGTGCCGCTGATTGACCGCGGGGTGTTGCAGGGTGTGATCGTGCTGCAGACGGCGGCGGCACGTACGTTTGACGAAGCCGAGATTCAGACGTTTACGGCGGCGGCGGCGCAGGTGGCGCCGATTGTGAGCGAGGCGCGGTCGCTGGACCGTTTCATTGCGCCTTCGCAGGAGAAGCTGTGGGGGCTGGCGCGGAACCTGTGGTGGAGTTGGGATCAGGAGTCGACGGCGCTGTTCCGGGATTTGGATCCGGCGCGGTGGCGCGCGATCAACCACAACTCGGTGGCGCTGCTGAATGCGACGCCGCTGGAGACGCTGGAACAGCGGGCGGGGGAGTTGGTGCTGCATGGGCGGATCAACTACGCGTATCGCCGGCAGCAGGAGTATTTGAAGGCCGATCGGACGTGGGGCGCGACGCATGCCGGTGTGCTGCGGCCGCGGCCGGTGGCTTATTTTTCGGCGGAATTTGGCATTCATGAGTCGCTGCCGATTTATTCGGGCGGGTTGGGGGTGTTGGCCGGGGACCACGTGAAGAGCGCGTCGGACCTGGACATTCCGCTGATTGCGATTGGGCTGTTCTACAGCCATGGGTATTTTCGGCAGTATCTGGACGCGAACGGCTGGCAGTGCGAGGAGTACCTGCTGACCGATATCAACCAGCTGCCGATGGAGCCGGCGATTGGGAAGGATGGGATGCCGGTGGCGGTGGAGATCTTCACGCGCACGGGCTCGATTAAGGCGAAGGTGTGGCGGGTGAAGGTGGGCCGGATTGACCTGTTGCTGCTGGATTCGAATGTGGAGGGGAATGCTCCGGAGGACCGGCAGTTGACGTCGCGACTGTACGGCGGGGATGGGCGTGTGCGCATCCGGCAGGAGCTGTTGTTGGGTGTGGGCGGGTTCCGTGCGTTGAAGGCGATGGGTGTGACGCCGGGCGTGCTGCATTTGAACGAAGGGCATTCGGCGTTTGTGGTTTTGGAGGCGATTCGGAACCGGATGGAGGAGGAAGGGATTGGGTTCCATCAGGCCGTACCCTACGTGGCGCGGGAGGTTGTCTTCACGACGCACACGCCGGTTCCGGCGGGTCATGACCGGTTCAATGCCGGGCTGATTGAGGAGCATCTGGGGCCGTTGCGGGATGCGCTGGGATTGTCGCACGACGACCTGATGAACATGGGCCGGGAGCACGCGGGCCATCACGAGGACTTCTGCATGACCGTGCTGGGCATGAAGAATTCGCGGCGGATGAACGCGGTTTCGGCGCTACACGGTGAGGTGTCGCGGCAGATGTGGACGGGGCTGTTTCCGGGCAAGCATGAGGACCAGGTGCCGATTGGGCACATCACCAATGGCGTACATGTACCGTCGTGGCTGGCGCCGCAGATGTTCCGGCTGTACGATCGCCATCTGGGCGCGAACTGGCACGAGCACAGCGGCGAGGCGCACATTTGGGAGGGGATTGAGAACGTCGATGATGGCGAGTTGTGGGAGACGCATCTGGCGTTGAAGTCGCGGTTGATTGAGTTCGTGCGGCGGCGGGCGAAGCAGCAGTCGACCAATCGAGGCGAGGCGCCGGAGGTGATCGCGAAGCTGGGGAAAGTGCTGAGTCCGGATGCGTTGACGATCGGGTTTGCGCGACGGTTTGCGACGTATAAGCGGGCGAATTTGGTGTTGCGCGATATCGAGCGGCTGGCGGCGATGGTGAATGATTTGAACCGGCCGGTGCAGTTTGTGTTTGCCGGGAAGGCGCATCCCCACGATGAGCCGGGCAAGCGGGTGCTGCAGGAGATTGCCAACCTGATGCGCCAGCCGCGGTTTGCCGATAAGTTCGTTTTTGTTGAGGATTACGACATTAACGTGGGGCGGTTCCTGGTGCAGGGCGTGGATGTGTGGTTGAACAATCCGCGGCGGCCGTTGGAGGCGTCGGGCACTTCGGGACAGAAGGTGGTGCTGAACGGTGGGCTGAATTTGTCGGTACTGGATGGGTGGTGGGCGGAGGCCTACGACGGGTTGAACGGGTTCTCGATCGGCACCGGGCGGACGCATTCGAACATGGATGTGCACGATACGCGGGATGCGGAGGACTTGTATCGCACGCTGCGGGACGAGGTGATTCCGCTGTTCTATAACCGGGATAGCGACGGGTTGCCGCGCGGGTGGATTAAGCGGATGAAGCGGACGATTCGCACGCTGGGCTGGCGGTTTAATGCCAACCGGATGGTGATGGATTATGTGCTGCATTCCTACATTCCGGCGGCGGGCGGACGGTCGAGCGATATGGGGTCGCGGGGGTAGGTTTACCGCGGCCGCTTTCGATGGCGGGCGTAGAACTCGGAGGCGGCGCGGCTTGGGCCGACGCTGCCTTCATTCGTTACACAGGCCAGAGCGTCTCCGTTCGTCGCCGCCAGTTCCTGCGGCGTGATCCGGTAGGCGGAGACGATGTCGCGGCGCAGCCAGTCCCCGGTGGAGGCGAAGTCGATGTGTTTGCCGGTGGCGGTGTCGTAGGCGACGCGGATTTTGCCGCACCAGGCGCCGTCGATGAAGACCGAGACGAGGCTGCCCTTCCAGGCGGCGTGGGCGAACGCCACATGGCAGTCGGAGGCCGAGGCGATGGTCTCGCGCCGCCACTTGTCCTGCAGTACGACGCGCACGGCACAGTCGGACGAGCAGCCGTACTCCTGGACGATGATCTGGCGCATGGCGTCCGGCGAGAATGATCTATAGACGGACTCCGCGAAGGGCACGCAGCCGGTGAGCCCGGTCAATAGCAGTAAACATGCGGTAAGACGCATCCGTTCTATTCTCTGCGATCCCGCCCCATCGGCTAAACTGGAGGTTCATCAGGGGCCCTGTCGCTGCTGCCACCAGAGAGGCTATCGCTGCATGTATTCTTCATCCGATTCGGCGGAACTGCTTCGCTATCTGAGCTTGAAATTGGCGGTCATGGGCCAACCGCTCGACCGCATTGCCGGGGACGACGATTTCGTCGACGTTGCCCGCCCGCTTCTGCGGAACTACGAGAACAAAGTTCGGCTGCTGAAGGACTACCTCTGCCCTGCCGATACGCGCATTCAGCACTTCCTGGATAGCTATTTGCGAGAGCTTGGCGAGCCGGTGCCGCGGCTGCCGGGGCGCACGTTCGTGCTGGACCGTGCGGGGCTGGGGCGGATCCTTTCTATCCCCTTCAAGGGCGCGAGTTTCACGTCGCCGTATCTGCGTTCGTATCGCACGGCGCAGGGGATTCTGCATAACCCGGTTAGCGACCGGCGGACGACGAAGGGCGTTTTCCATATTGTCGAGGGCGGGTTTCCGGTTCCCGCTGATAAGCAAGCGGTTCCGAAGCGCGCGTTCGCGACCTTGTTGCAGGCCGCGCTGACGCCGCCAGAGGATTCGCTGACGCTTCCCTTCACCGCCAATCAGGAGAACAAGGCGCGGCTGTTTGTCTCGCTGCTGTTGCGTCCGGTGGTTTGTCCGGCGGCTGGCGATGAGCCGCAGAAGACGATGGAGACGCGGTTCTTCGCGCCGGGGAGCCTGGTCAGCAATTTGGATTTTGTGGAGTCAATTTTCGGGAACGGCGGGGACCCGCAGTTGCCGGAGAATGACGCGGGGTTGGACGTTCTGCATTGGACGGGGCACACGGGTTGCGTGATTCTGGCGCCGCATCTGGTGGGGCTGAAGAAGAAGGCGCTGGGGTTGCCGCATGTCACCGAGGCCAGCGCGCGGCAGATCCGCGACGGCATGGCGTGGGAGAACGAGGACGAACTCTACAACGGCGGCAGCGCGTTCAAGATTTGCGCGCGCGATCATCACGGCGTGATAGTGACGATCATCGCCGATAACTATTACGGGTATTGCAAGAAGGAAGTGAAAACCCAGATCAGCTTCGCCGCGAATTTGTATGGGATCGCGGAGGAGGAGCACGCCGGCGGGGCGATTGCGTTCGCCACGTATATTTTGGGCCAGGAGTTCCACGCCGAGCAGACGGTTAGTTTGAAGAAGGGCTCGTTTGAGCAGGCGATGTCGCTGCTGGGCGATCTGGCTGTTCGACAGCCGGAGGGGTACGCGATTGACCGGCGTTACGACACGCTTTTTTATCTGCCCGAGAACTCGATTTTCCGTCTGCGGACGGGGTTTGTGAGCTGGGATCAGAACGGTGTGGAGCAGCGGCTTTCGCTGCGGCCGGGCAATGCGTACATACTGCCATCGGGCTTCCGGGTGCAGATGGAGAAGCAGCTTTCCGGGCGCGCGTGGCGGCTGATTGGCGTGCGGCCGCGCGGCACGTTGTGCCATAAGCCTTGCACGGTTTCGGGCGGCGGGAAGTCGGAAATTTCGAAGCCGCTGGGCAATGTTCTGCTGCGCGGGCCGGTGTTCATCAAGGACTTCAAGGCCGATATGGAGCAGGTGGCGCAAATCCTGAAAATGGACTTTTCGGCCATCTACAAAAACCGGCTGCCGGACGAGCGCAGCCGGCGGCCGATCCTGAGTCCGGAACGTTCGCTGGGTTCGGTGATTCAGTTGCTGACGCCTTCGGCGGACTATAACGATTTCTACAACAACTGGCTGCGCGGGCTGCACCAGACGACGCGGCAGCTGGTGTTTACGGTGAAGCGCTACTACCGGCCGGAGTGGGGCGATAACTGGGCGGAGCATTTT
>CAMATG010000402.1 GCA_945860645.1 Candidatus Sulfopaludibacter sp. SbA3
ATTCGAATGCGCTCGATCAGATTGGGGTTGGTGTGCTGATTGATCGCGAGGGGCAGCGCAGCCGGGAAATCAATGCTGAGGTCCAACGGATGGGTTACTCCGTCGCATGGGCATCGCGGGAAAAGGCCCACGATTACAACGCTCCCGGGAGCGAATCTTCAGTGTATTACGACGTTTCTGGTCTGTACTATTATTCCGGCTCCGCAGTTCTCTGCATTCGGCGCAATCGATAGCGGGCGGTTGCTCAAGTTGCCGCCACCCAACCCAGGTGCCGTCGAATTTCCTTCCCCGGCTGAATACCAATCTTGATGCTCAGACCGCACGCGACTAAACGTTTCGCAGTCGTCCGCGAGTGCGAGTTCTCGGTCGGGTTCCGACGCGGAGTTGAAAATATCTTCCATTTCGAGTTGCATCTCTGCGTGCTTCGTATTCATTAGGTTCCCATCAATATTTTCCGCCACGAAGCCCAAGCTTGCGTAATTCAACCCATCAACCCGTAGTGCACTGTAGGTGAAGTGCTCTCGCAATCGAAAATGCAAAAGTAGAGAATACTTTTAGCTGGACTGCTACAGTTAGCTTCCGGCCAAACGATTGCGCTTGAGGAGGTCATCATGTCCTGTCCGCCTTGCAATGGCAAGATCAATGAATGCGCTATCGCGAGGGCGTTTCCTTCGGCGTGCCCGGCGATAGATCGCGTCTATGACGCACAGCAATACATAGAGATACTCTATGATCGGCCGCAAAAGAATCGGCCACTACGCAGGCCGAAGTGGTCGCTCTCTCAGGCGTGGTCATTTGCACCCTATGGTGGGTTTCTTGTCGGGATATTCGCTGGAATCGGAATGGCAAAGAGATTCGATTTCTCTGAAGGAAATGAGGCTGCCGCCGTCATTCTCATGGGCGCTATCTCAGCCAGTGTGACTGGTCTGCTGTACAAAAAAGCCAGCGATGCCATTTATGAACTTGGGAGAATGGAGCGCGCGTTTTTCACGCTCGGCTACGTAGATGACTTTTTCGAACAGAAGAATGCTGCTGGCAAGAAATGAACTAGAGTGCGTAGGGCACTATAGGCAAAAGTGCGGTTGGTTTCCTTGCGTTTATTGCAACCCTTGCGCTGTGGAATCTGCAAGTTGCAGATTCCATTGGGTGATTGAGGATCCGAATCCCTCTTTCTCCACCACTACCTGGGCATGCAACAGAGACCTGCAGCAGTTCGGCGAACCTTAGGCGAGCTTGCCTAATTGAATGATCGCCGTACAGACCACCGCCACCGCGAACACGATTCCGGCGAAGATGGCCTTTCGCTTAGCGAGTTCGGCCGGGGAGAATTGCTCGTCGTTCATACTTCGAGTTTGCTACCCAATCCCCCGCGACTCACTACAGGAAATGCCTGACCGATAGTACTATTGTGGCTTAGGTACTATTCGACGCCTTCCGGGCGGTTTGTATCACAGATGTTTGCTAAGTCCTTATATTGCAACGAAGTAACGGGTTTTCCGTAGTGGCGGCCACACGTTTTCAGGCTACGCTGGGTCTAGCAATGTCTATGAAGTACCTCTCTTTGTCGATGCTCTTCTCCTTCGCGGTCTACCTGTTGCCCGGCTCTTCAGCCAGCGCGGCCGGCGTGTCGGGAGCCATCTTCACCACCGATGCCAACGGCACCATCGTGAACGCCAATCAGTATCCGTCCAAATGCGCCGTCTACCTGGACGGCGGGCCCGGGCCGCACGCCCCCGCCAAAGCCGCCGGTCTGCCCGACGGCGAATACTTCTTCCAGGTCACCGATCCGAACGGTGGAACCCTGCTCAGTACCGACCCGGTCTCCAACCGGCGGTTCCGCGTCACCGGTGGTGTCATCACCGCCTACACCGGCACCGGCGGCCCGGCCCACCGGACGGGCATCGATCAGGACCACGCCGCCAAAGGCGCCATCACCATCCAACTGGCCAACCCCACCTGCCCGGACGACTTTCTGAACACCACCAACGCCGGCGGCGTCTACAAGGTCTGGGCCACGCCGGTCTCGAGCTACGTCGGCAACCCGGCCAACGTCGGTAACCCGTGCGGCAACGGCTGCTTCCACGGTTTCGTCGCCTCGCAGTCGAAGACCGATAACTTCAAGGCGCTTTCCGCCCCCGCCGCCACCTTCTGCCTCACCGTGCAGAAGCAGTTCAACGACGGCTCGGCCACCTACGCCGATCTGCTGGGCTGGGGCATCACCATCACCGATGCGCTGGGCGTCACCAATCAGTACACCACGGACTCCTCGGCCGGCCAGGTCTCCCTGTGCCAGTTGCCGGTGGGCACCTACACGGTCACGGAAAACCCCACGGGCCCGGTCACCAATAGCTGTTACCTCGACGGCCCTTTGCAGACCACGCTCAACAGCGTCGTGCAGCCCGGCCAAAGCACGGTCACGTTCAACTGGACGTCCAACGCGCCAGTGAACGTCACCTTCGTCACCGCCATCTTCTGCACGCAATAGTCCTAGAGGGCGGCTTCAATCCGGTCGCGGTAGGTGTCCAATCCGGGCACCACCGCCTCCGGGTCCTTCGCCGCCTCATCCCAGCTCCGCAGTCGCAGCAGGTCCCGGAAATAGGGGCTGGCCGCGAAGGCCCGCGCCTCCTCGTCCGACATCGCCCCGCCCTGCAGCGCCAGGGTCTTCGTGCTCGCTTCCGACAACCGCTCCCGGTACTCCGGCCGCGTAGCCACCAGATACCGTTTCGCCGCCACGTGGCCCGACACCAGGGCGATCAGCCGCTCGGAAAACCCGCGCGCCCGCAGCCACTCGACGCAACTGCTGTCGTGGTCGATCACGCCGATCTCGGCGTGCAGATTGCCGCCCAGCAGATGCCCTACATCGTGCAGCAGCGCCGCCACCACCAGTTCGTCATCGGCGTGAGCCTGCACGGCACAGTGGGCCGATTGCAGCGCATGCTGCAACTGCGTCACCCGCTCCCCGAAGTACGCCCCGCTACCGCCTTCGCCGAACAGCGCCACAATCTCGTCCACTACGCTCATGACAGCTCCTCCCACAGTTCGGCCACCGTCCCGATCACCGCATGCGCACCGGCCACTGTGAGCAGCGCCCGCGCCCCTTTGGCGCCATGAAGCACCGCTTCATTCGAACTCTCGCACACCCCGATCGAGGTCATCCCGGCGTTCCGGCCCTCCAACATGTCTGACGCCGTATCCCCCACCTTCACACACGCCTCCGGCGGGTAGACGCCCAGCCGCTTCATGTTCTCAAAAATCATCCACGGCGCCGGTCGCCCGCCGCCTACCTGGTCCGGCGTCACCAGACAATCCGGCGCATAGCCCTCCCGCGCCGCTTGCGGCAATAGCTGCTCCATCATCGCCCGCGTATAGCCCGTCGTCGACCCGATCCGGACCCCAGCCGAGCGCAGCTTCTCCACCAGTTCCGGCACGCCCGCGATGACGTGCGAATGCTCCAGAATGCACTCCTGCTGCACCGGCAGGAACTCTTCAAACAGCGCCACGGCGTCCCGCTCCGCCGGCGCGGCCCCGGTGGCCGCCAGCCACGCCGCATGCACCCGCGGCAAGCCCAGAATGGCCCGGATCTGGTCCAGCTTCAACAAACCCATGGCGTGCCGGCTTTCGGCCGCCTCCAGCTCCACGCCGCGCGAGGCGAAGATCCGCGTTAACACCGCCGGCGGCGCGTGGCATCCATAGTCCACCACCGTCCCCGCCCAATCAAAAATCACAGCCCGGGTTTTCATAAAGCATCTCCGCCAATCCAAACGAAACCGTCATGCCTTTACCGGATGACGCGGTGACAATCGATACGCCCGGCTCCGGGCGCGCCAGGTAGAACGGCCGGTCGAAGTGCCGCGCGTAGACGCCGTGCCAGCGCTCGGCGATCTCCATCGACGGGAACTTCGCGAACCCCTGCAAATAGGTCAGAATCAGCCGGTCGATCTCCTCTTTGTTGAAGATGTCGACGTCCAGGCCGTACTCGTGCGAGTCGCCGATGGTGACGGCGCCATCGGCCGTCTGCGAAGCCATCACGTGGATGCCGTACTTGTCGTATTCCGGCAACTCGGCGGCGATGCGAGCCTCCAGCGCGGGCAGCGTCGAACACACCTTGAACGATTGATAGAACCGCAGCGTCAGCCCGCCGGCCAGCGCCGGGCCCAGCTCCCAGCCCGCCGGCTGGCGCACGGTGCGCATCATCTGCAGCTTGCAACGGGTGACGCCGCTCTCGGCGAACACCTCCGGATACAACGTTTCGAAATCGTCGCCGGAGCAGACGAAGACCTGGTCGGCCGCCAGCTTTTGAACGTCCGTCACGACCTTGCCGAAGTGGAACTCGACGCCGTACTTCTGCTCCAGAAATTGAGGCAACGCGCCCACGACCAGCCGCGGGTCCACCAACAGTTCATGCTCGCTGAACAAAGCGCCGCGCAGCCCTTCGGCCACCACGCAGCCGCTGCGGGCCAGCACCTCGGACGGCCCGATCCACCGCGCCCGCGTCGGTTCCAGCGCGGCGAACTCGCGCGCCACCGCTTCTTCATCCTCGCGGTAGGCGACGTGCAGCGAACCGGTGGGGAAGTACGGCAGCCCGGTCTCCTGCAGCACCTCCAGCCACAGGTCGCGGCTGCGCATGGCCAGGTCGCACAGCAGCCCGGCCTTCTGCCCGATGGGCCAGATCATCCCAAAATTCCGCACCGACGCGCCCACGGCGCGCTGCGAGCGCTCATACACCCGCACCTTGTAACCGCGTTTGGCGTGGGTATAGGCCTGGGCCAGACCCAGGATCCCAGCGCCCACAATCGCAATCTGCTTCACGGCAAAACCTCCACTTTTTGTTTCGGCACTCGAATCCACTGCGTGGCCAGCGCCAGGGCCCCGCACAGCACCACCGCCGCCAGCAGCCCGAACAACGATCCCCACCCGTAATGCGACGACAGGTACGACACCGCGTACGGCGACACCACCTGGCCCAACGAGCCCACGCCATTGACGAAGCCCCCGGCCGACGCCGTCGATTCCGCCGGCACCACCTCCTGCAGCGCCGCCGCCGCCATCAGCGTGTCAGGCCCAAAGGTGAAGACGCCGATGAGGGCGATCCACAACAGGTTGTACGCGTAGCCCATGGCGCTCATCATCGGGTAGGTCCCGCACAACAGCGCCAGCACCAGCATCATCACGCCGCCCACCTGGAACCGCGCCCCGCCCATGCGCTCCGATA
The DNA here is from genome assembly GCA_945860645.1 of Candidatus Sulfopaludibacter sp. SbA3. Taxonomy (GTDB): domain Bacteria; phylum Acidobacteriota; class Terriglobia; order Bryobacterales; family Bryobacteraceae. The sequence continues at coordinate 5,213 of CAMATG010000402.1, forward strand.
AATGCCCGGCGCCAAGCGCCCCCAGCACGCCCACCAGTTCGAACACCGACGACGCGTAGCCGGCCTCCGCCTTGGCGTAGCTCAGTTGCTCCGTCATGTAGAGCGGCAGCCAGAACAGGAAGGCGTAGCGCGTCATCTTCACGCAGAAATACATACTGGCGATGGCGGCCAACGGCGGGGTGATGCGTAGCTTGCCGCCGACGGTGGCGCGGTGGCCGCGGGGCGCTTTTTCCTGCACAAACACGACGAACAATAACGCCACACCGCACAGCACGATGCCGGGCACCCAGGCGCCGAGCGTCCAGTGCACCTCCGCGCAGCGCACCGCCAGCCACGTGCCGGCGAACCCGCCCACCACCAGATGCGTGCTCCACCAGCCCAGCCACACGGCGCGCTTTTCCAAGGGGAATCCATCGCGGGTCAGCTTCAATACGCTCGGCCAGCCGGTGGATTGCGCGGCGCCGTTGATGCCCTGCACCACGGCCAGCGTGCCCGCCATGCCGACCCACGCGGGCCACGCCATCAGGCTCGACATCGCCGCCGAAACCAGCATGCCGCACCCGGCCACCCAGCGCGAACCGACGCGGTCCACCAGCCGGCCCATGGCGAACTGCCCCAGCGAGTACATCAGCGCATAGCAAAACAGCGCATTCGCCAGATCGTTCGAACTCATGCCCGTATCGCTTTTGAGATAGGGCATCAGGACGCTGAAGTTCTTCCGGCACAGGTAGTACCCGAAGTAGGCCAGCCACGATATCAGAAAGGTGCGCGCGAATAGGGACAGCAAGGGCAGGTCCCTTGAGCCTAGTTGCGCGAAGTTACAACGTTATTTCGATTGGCTCAATTTGGCGTTACCGGACTGGGCGCCGCGGGACGGCGGTTCACATCTTCGGGGCGTGGGGAAGGTGGC
>CAMATG010000403.1 GCA_945860645.1 Candidatus Sulfopaludibacter sp. SbA3
AGCTCTTCTTTGTGTTTGAGGACACCAAGGTTGACGACTGCATCCAGGTTAAAAGAGCGTGGCGCTTCGATAGAAGACGGATTCGAGGCATCGACTTCCAGCGCGACAACGTTTTCGGAGTCGAAATGGCTTTGGCGGTGGCGGGCAACGCAGCCGGCCTCGACGACGAGGCCCAGAACCACACCCTGTCCAGAATCGATCGGGTAAAACGACCCATGCCACAAGCCGTTTCGAGAACCCACTTCCTGAGCCACGGTTTGACGAGCGACAATTGCCAGTCAAAGTTGCGCTGTGCGGCACGGTTCCGCGCCTGGTGACGAAAAGTGTCGGCGGCGGCGGGTATGGGCGTTGTCATGAAATAACAGACTGATTCCTATCAGAATGGCACCGCTGGGAAGGCCGTACTCCTGCGCGCCCGAGGATTCCTATGCCATCCTGACAGGACGATTTCATGAGAATGGGTACAAAATTCAAGCCAGTCACAACCGCCTCGCCCTAGCGGTTGGGCGTCGTATTCACACGGAAATAGAGGCTTACCGCCGAGGCCACGAATGGCTGTTCGGACGCACCTTTACCGACATCCTCTCCGGCTACCGGGTGTTTTCCCGCGCGTTTGTGCCGTCCTTTCCCCCGGCGAGCAGAGGCTTCGAAATCGAGACGGAATTGACCGTGCACGCACTGACGCTCAGCCTGCCTGTGCAGGAACTCGACACCGCCTACAAGTCGCGGCCGGAGGGATCCGTCAGCAAACTGCACACCTACCGCGACGGCTGGCGAATTTCACTGATGATTCTGCGCTTGTTCCGAACAGAACGCCCGCAACTGTTCTACACGCTCGTCGGCATCGCCTTGCTGGTGATTGCAGTCATTCTGATCGCGCCCGTCGTCATCACATTCCTGGAGACCGGCCTGGTGCCGCGCTTCCCTACCGCGATCCTCTCCACCGGCATCGCCATCTCGGCCCTCCTCAGCTTTGCTTGCGGCCTGATTCTCGACACAGTCACCCAAGGCAGACGCGAAGCCAAAATGCTCGCCTATCTCGCCGTGCCGCGCCGCTAAAATCGGACGCCCTGCCTCGTTCATGGGACGGACGGCAGCAACGCCACCACACGCATCGCCCACCCGGCCAGCAGCAGCGGCCAGACAACGAACGGAATCACCTGCAAATCCACACCGCGCGTATGAAACAGCACGCCCGTGGCCACACCGACCCCCAATGCCGCCACTACCAGCCGCCACCACGTAACCCGCACTCCCGGCTCCTCCCACTGCGCTCCCAGCCAGAACCAGAACCCGGTGTTCACCACCGCGCTGGCCAGCAGCACAATCGGCTGCACCACCCACATGCGCGTGTAATCTTGCGGCTGCCAGGAAAGCGGCACGATCCCGCTCAGCAAATTCACCCCCAGCAAACAGGGCATATTAAACAGCCAAAACAACATCTGCCCCCACGTCGCCTCCGGCGCCTCCCACCCCAAACTGAAGGCCGCCGCCAGCGCGAACATGTGGCGCACGTAGTAGTAGCCCGCAACCGCGGACACCGCCAAATGCACCACCGGCAACAGCCAGATCGCCCGCATTACAAAGCCGCCACCAGCTTCGCCAACAGCGCCGTCCGGTCCGCAATCCGGTCCACCAGAATGCTCTCGTTCACCGCATGCGCGCCCTCGCCAACCGTGCCCAACCCGTCCAATGTCGGCACCCCCAACGCCGCCGAAAAGTTCCCATCGCTCCCGCCGCCCGTCGACGACTCTTCCAGCGCCACCCCAAGCTCCGAGGCCAATCCCCGCGCCTTCGCAAACAGCGCCGCAATCGCCTTCGTCCGCTCCATCGGAGGCCGGTTCAGCCCGCCCGTCACCGTCAACGTGCAGCGCTTGTCCACCGGCTTCAACCCGCGGAACTTCTTCTCCAAAAACGCCCCATCACGCAGCCGCGCAATGCGCAGATCCACCTCCACCACCGCCTCCGCCGGCACCACGTTCGTCCGCGTCCCGCCGCGAATCACGCCCGGATTCACCGTCAGCCCCTTGTCCAAATCCGTGAACTCGGCGATGACAGCGATCTGCCGCGCCAGCTCATTAATCGCGTTAGCGCCGTTCGAAAAATCCACGCCCGCGTGCGCGGCCTTGCCGTGCACGGTCACCTCATACCCGCCCACGCCCTTGCGCGCCGTTTTCAACTTCCCCGTCAACCCCGTCCCCGGCTCCAGCACCAGCACACACTTGGACTTCAGCGCCATCGCCTCCGTCAACGCGCGCGACGAATGACTGCCCACTTCTTCATCCGAGTTCAACTGCAGCACCACCTTCGAAGCAACGGGAATATCCAACGCCCGCAACGCGCGCATGGCGTGAATGAAAAACGCCACGCCGCCCTTCATGTCCAATACGCCCGGGCCCCACAGCCGCCCCTCGGCCACGCGCCACGGCATGGTCTTCAAAATTCCCAACGGGTACACCGTATCGGTATGGCCCAGCGCCAGCACCTGCCCGGTCTTTTTCTTCCCCGGCAGGTTGAAATCGACCAGCAGGTGGTCCCCGTAGGTCCCGCCCTTCTTGCGTGTCAACTTCGCCTCGCCGCTCAGCATGTCGCAAAGCTGCTCCACGTGGCGGTTCACGGCGTCGCGGTCGTCGCTGGGCGACTCCACCTCCACCATCTGGCGGATCGTCTCAATAATGGCGGCTTGGTGCGCCTGTGTAAACGCGAGAATTGGGTCCATGCTCTGTTACAATCGCTAGTTTACATGGCTATTTTGGACATCGACGCGATTCGCGACATTCTGCCGCACCGCTATCCCTTTTTGTTGGTCGACCGGATTGTCGAAATGGAGCCGGATCGCATCGTCGGCATCAAGAACGTTTCCGTCAACGAGCCCTTCTTTATGGGCCATTTTCCGGACTTTCCGGTGATGCCCGGCGTGCTGATCACCGAGAGCATGGCACAAGTCGCCGGCATTCTGGTGCTCAAAGAAATTCCGGACCGGCATCAGAAGCTGGTGCTGCTCGCCTCCGTCGACGGGGCAAAATTTCGCCGCCCTGTACGCCCCGGCGACCAGTTGCGCATCGAAATGAAGATGATCAGCAAAAAGGCCACCATCTGCAAGATGTCCGGCGAAGTGACTGTCGACGGCGTCATCGTCGCCGAAGCCACTCTGATGTGCGTCATTCGCGACCGCGTTATCGCCTAAGAACACATGCCGATCCATCCGACTGCCATCGTTGATCCCGCCGCACGGATCGACGAAACTGCCATCGTCGGACCCTTCTGCGTCATCGGTGCCGAAGTTGAAATCGGCGCTCGCACGGAACTGAAAGCGCACGTCTATGTGGAAGGCCCCACCTGGATCGGCGAGGACAATCTGTTCTACCCCTATGCCAGCGTCGGCGTCGCCTCGCAGGATCTGAAGTACAAAGGCGAACGCGCGGAAACCCACATCGGCTCCCGCAACCGGATCCGCGAGTTCGTCACCATTCACCGCGGCACCGAAGGCGGCGGCCTGAAAACCGTCGTCGGCGACGACAATCTGCTGATGGCCTACACCCACGTGGCGCACGACGTCCAAATGGGCTCGCACTGCGTACTGGCCAACGCCGTCACCCTCGCCGGCCACGTCTCCATCGGGGACTGGGCCGTCATCGGCGCCTTCAGCGGAGTACACCAGTTCTGCCGCATCGGGCGCCATTCCATGATCGGCGGCTACAGCGTCATCACGCAGGATGTCATGCCCTTCGCCACCATCGTCACCCCGCGAGAATCGAAGGCGTTTGGCGCCAATGCCACTGGCCTCGAACGGCGCGGGTTCAACGCCGCAACCGTCGAAAACCTGCAAAATGCACTGCGGCTGCTCACGCGCGGCAAGCTGAACACCTCGCAGGCAATTGATAAAATCCGGGAAGAAATCCCGGCGTGTGAAGAGGTGGAGGAGCTCATCGCGTTCATCCAGTCTTCCGAACGCGGCGTGATCAAGTAACCATGGGACAGCGATACGGACTCATTGCGGGCAACGGCCGGTTCCCCGTACTGGCGCTGGAAACGGCCCGCCAACTCGGCGTCGAAGTCGTCGCACTGGGCATTTCGGAAGAAGCGTCGAAAGAGATCGAAACGCTGGCCGCGAAGACCTATTGGATCTCCCTCGGCGCGCTCGGCAAGCTCATCGACATCTGCAAATCCGAAGGCATCACGCAGCTGATGATGGCCGGCCAGGTCAAGCACGTCAACATCTTCTCCAACATCGCCCCGGACTGGCGCCTCGCCAAACTGCTCTTCACGCTGAAGGAAAAGAACACCGAAGCCCTGATCGGCGGCGTGGCGAAAATCCTCGCCGACGAAGGCATCACGCTGCTCGATTCCACGCTCCTGCTGAAGCCGCTGCTCGCCGGTGCCGGCGTGCTGACCAAGCGCAAGCCAAACGCCGACGAGGAAAAGGAAATCCGCTACGGCCGCAATATCGCCAACGCCCTCGCCGGGTTCGACGTGGGCCAAAGCGTCGTCATCTGCGACCGCGCCTGCGTCGCCGTCGAAGCCATGGAAGGGACCGACGCCATGCTCCGCCGCGCCGCTTCGCTCGTGAACGGCCGGCCCATGCGCCTCGTCAAGTCCTCCCGCCGCCGTCAGCATATGCTGTGGGATGTGCCCGTTGCCGGACTGCAAACCATCGACGTCATGCGCGAGACCAACACGACGATCCTCGCCTGCGACGCCGGCCGCACCCTGTTCCTCGACAAGGACGAACTCATCGCCAAGGCCAACGAATACGGCCTGTGCATCGTGGGCCATCCGCCCCTGGAGGAACCCGCATCATGAAACAACGCGTTGCCGTAGCCGGCGCCGGCGTCTTCGGCCGCCACCACATGCGCGTCCTGAAGACGCTCGATACCGCCGAACTCACCGGCGTCTATGACATCGACCCCGCCCGCGCCGCCGAAGCCGCCGCCGAACATGGCGTCCAGGCCTTCGCCTCGCTCGACCAACTCGCCGCCAGTGCCAACGCCGCCATCGTCGCCGTCCCCACCACCGCCCACTGCGCCACCGGCTGCCAACTGCTCAACGCCGGCCTCGATGTCCTCATCGAAAAGCCCATCGCCCCCACCCTCGCCGAAGCCGACGAACTCCTCGCCGCCGCCGCCAAAACGGGCCGCATCATCCAGGTCGGCCACCTCGAACGCTTCAACCCCGCCGTCGAAGCTCTGGCCGCCAAAATCACCATCCCCCTCTTCTTCGAAATCCACCGCCTCAGCCTCTTCACCCCGCGCTCCCTCGACGTCGACGTGGTGCTCGATTTGATGATCCACGACATCGACATCGTCCTCGCACTGACGAAAAAGATGCCCGAAGAGGTCCGCGCCGCCGGCATCTCCATTCTTTCGAAGAAGGTGGACATCGCCAACGTCCGCCTCGCCTTCCCCGGTGGCTGCGTGGCCAACCTCACCGCCAGCCGCGTCTCCACCGAACGCGTCCGCAAAGTGCGCCTCTTCCAGCCCCACGAATACATCTCGCTCGACTACGCCGACCAAAAAGGCGTCGCCTTCCGCGTCTCGCCCCAAAAACAAATCGGCTTCGAACCGTTCCTCATCAAAAAGGAGGAGCCGCTCCGCCGCGAAGTCGCCCATTTCGTCGATTGTGTAACCCAACGCACTCGTCCGCGCGTCGATGGGGAAGAGGCTCGCCGGGCGCTGGCCGTAGCGCTCGATATCCTGGAGAAGATCGACGCCCACGCCGCCATCATCTCGGCCACGCTTGCCGCGCAGCAGTGAACCACGAAAACGAAGAGCTCCGCAGCCTTTTCGGCGTCGAAGAACAACTTCCGCCACGGCCGTGGCGCACTATTGTCGGCACAACAGCGGTCATCCACCTCGCCCTCGCCCTCTTCGTCAGCCAGGTCCCCATCTTCGAAGGCCGCGTTTTCCACGGCGGCACCCAGATTGAGGTAGCCCGCAAAGTCACTCCCATCTTCGCTCCCTCCGTCGATCCCACCCAGAACGTCCCCAACAAAGGCAAGCTCAACCCGGACTTCGACGTCGAGAGCCTGAAGCCCCGCCCGTCGGTCCAGATCCCGCAAGGCCCGCCATCGACAACCCGCCCCGCCGCCCAGGCCCCCGCCCCC
>CAMATG010000404.1 GCA_945860645.1 Candidatus Sulfopaludibacter sp. SbA3
GAAAAATATCACTTTCCAGCCGTCCGCGCACGCCAATACTCCCGCGCCGCCTCCCACCGCCGTCGCACCCACCCCTTATGCAACGCCCGCTCCCGCCGCCACCACCGCCCCACCGCCGAATTCGCCCACAACCCATACGCAGCCGCCCGAAGCCGCATCACATGCTCATAACACCACCGGAACCACCCAATCGTCAGCAACTGCGCCTGCGTCAATTGAAACAGCCGTGCCACAATCGCCGTGCCCAACACTTTTGCCGTAACAATCGTCCCAATCCCCAACACCGGATGCCCACCAGCCAGCCAGTACAAAGCCAACAACTTCACCGGCGCCAACACCACGGCGGGCACCCCGAACAACGCCAACGCCCCCATCGGCGGCACACCCCGCAACCACGCCTCCAACGCCCGGAATACCGGCAACTTCCCCAACAGCGCCAGCACGCCCGAAAGCCGCCACAGCCCCTCTTCCACTACTAAAATGAGGCCAGCCAAAACCAGCAGCGGATAAGTCACAAGTCGTTTCGAAAATCGGCGCACAGTCTAACCTAACACCGTGCGGTGTGCCTCCGCCCCGCCTGCTCTGTTAAGCTGAAAAAACACGTCGAACCGGCCGCCAGGTCAGCACCGGAATCTCACAAACAAAGGTGATTCTCTTGCGCTATCTGCTCCTCTTAGCCGCCACGTGCGCCTACGCCCAGTTCGTCCCGGCGGACTTCCAGGTTCCCGCCTCTCATACCGCGGCGACCTTCCAGTTGAAACCACTCGGCCCGGCCCTCGCCAAACACGATTTCGACGCCTACATGGCCTCCATCGAACATCTCCAGAAGAACTTCTCCCACAGCGATCGTTGGCCGAACAGCAAGATCACAATGGCAGACGCCGTCAAGGACGTCGAAGGCGAAGAAGCCCGTTTCAAGGCCCGCAAAAGCTTCACCTACGCCGTTCTCAGCCTGGATGGCACCAAGGAACTCGGCTGCGTCTACATCTCTCCCAGCCGCAAAGAAGGCTTCGACGCCAACATCCGCATGTGGGTAACGAAAGCCGAATTCGACAAAGGCCTCCAGCCCGTCGTCCTCGCCGAAGTCAAAGCCTGGCTCGCCAAATCCTGGCCCTTCAAAAAGGTCAGCTACCCCGAATAACCCATCCGCTCCCGGTTCTCGGCAACAAATAACCGGCGGCCCTTCAACCGCGCCGTCACCCACGAACCAGCCACCGGCAACCCGGGCAGGGGCAACTGCGTTACGCCCCTCTCCGGCCCCAGCGGCACCGACATCGGCACCCGCCCCGCTCTCCCGTAACCCGCCTTCTTCCCCAGAAACTGCCCCGCCAAATGCAACGCCTGCCGGCGTGCCAAAAACGTCAACGCCGGCTCCCCGCAATCGGCCGCATCCCCAATCGCAAACACCCCCTCCCGCCCCACCACCCGGAACCGGTCATCCACCGCAACCCGCCCAGCCGCCCCCAAACACGGCACGCTAAACTCCGCCCCATATCCCGCAATCCGCAACCCCGCCCCCGTCCCAACCCCGCCATACGCCACCCGAACACCCATCTCCCGCAGTTGCCCCGCCGCCCGCTCCCCCAGCCGCGGATTCCCCGCCCCCGTCAACAATCGCTCCCCCTTCACCACCAGCGTCACCGCCTTCTTCGGATACCGCCAACGAATCTCCCCGGCCAGTTCCACCGCCACCGGCCCATCCCCACAAACCTCCACGCTCTCCGCCTCGGCCAACTCCGCACTTAGCCGCCCCGCTTCCCGCAAAAACGCCCCCGCCTCCGTAAATAAACTTTTAAACGGCATCCGGTGCCGCGACCCCGACGCCACCACGACAATATCCCCCTCATACCTTCCAACCAACCCGCGCACCCCGCCCCCCTCGGCCAAAACAGCCTCATCCTGCACCACCCTTCCACGCCGCAACAACCGGTCGTACGGAATCAACAACCGCTCAAAAAACGAAGCATCCGCATACCCCCGCATCGCTCCGACGTTGTGATAAAACTGGTCCCGCCGTTCCAGCAAAACTACATCAAAGGCGTCATCCAGCGCCCGCGCCAGAGTCACCCCGGCATACCCGCCGCCCACAATCACAACCCGCTTCAACTCTGCTTCCGATCTAACAACACCGCCACAAACTCCGCGTCCGAATCCATCAATACCTTCTTCGGGATGTAACAGTAGCCCCCGTCCCCCCAGTCACTCCCCCACGAGTTCTTAACCACATAGTAATTCCCCGAGTAACCCACAACTAACATCGCGTGCCGCCCATGCTGCCCGCTCGCCGCCTCGGCGGCGTTCACAATCCCGTCCCGCCCGATCTCAGAAAACCGCGGCCCCGTATTCATCGCCAGATGCACCGGGCACCCCGCGCTCAACGCCCGTTTCACATCGTCAATCGCAATCGGCCACGGCCGCGCCGGCAACCGGTGCTGCGCCGCGTCGCTCGCCAGAAACTGCTCACTCGCCATCGGCTCCGGCGCATCGTCCGGCCACAACCGCTGCTGGCAGGTCCCCTCCTGCGCCAACACCTGCCCCGGCTCCGGCCCGCCCACCGTTCCATCCCCGCCCGTGTAAGCGTACCGGTAACTCCGCGCGTCGCCCTGCATCTGTTGGAACTGTAACATCGTGTAATTGGCCGATAACCGGGGCACATTCGCCTGCAGGATCCCATGCGACATCTCCGTCGCATGTGTCCACGCAAACGCCGAACAGCGCGACGTCTGCCGCTGGTCGGCCACCGGCGTCGCATACGGCCGCAAATCCACGGCATCCCGCACCACAGCCGAGGCAAACGGCTCCGGCAGCGGCCGCGTCTCCGCCCGCTCACCGCCCATCCCGGGCACCGAAACCTCAATCGGGCTCCAATCAATGCCCGTGTACCGCGCCTGCAGCAGCGCCAGCGCGGCCATCGGCAGGAAACCGAACGCGTGCAACCGGCCATCCCGTTCAAACAGGTGCACCGTCTCCGCCGCCCCCGGAGCCAACTGTTCAAACTGCGAAGCGAACCCAGGTTCGGTAAACGCACGATACCCGTTGTCGGCCAGTTGCGTTGTCAGCGTATCGCCGAAGAACGGATGCTCCCCGAACAGGTTCGTCGCCGACTCGGCGTAGTCGTCCTCCGACCAATCCCCTTCGTCGTCTTCGAAGTCCTCTTCATCGGCATTCGGAAAATCCTCAACAGATCCAAACGCCCGCTCGTCCACTTCCGGTAACTCGTCGCCGGAGTCCCCGTCCTCTTCCTCGTCGTCTTCTTCCTCTACGAATTCGTCCTCTTCAAACTCTTCTTCGTCCTCGAATTCGTCCTGCTCATCCCCGCTGTCGGAGTCGTCAAAAAAGTCGAAATCGTCGTCATCCGGGGAGCAGAAATAGCGCATACCCTACATCTAGCAAAAAATGGCGTCCGCTATCTGCTCGTTGGCTTGACGCGGATGGTTTTCCCGTCCCCCTTTACCGTTTGGGCGACCGGCGAACGGAGGGCGGAGGTGACTACTTTCCCATTCGCCCAGGTAGTGTCCACCTCAATACTTCCACGGGCGCGAAGCCCTTTTACGCTGCCGTCTTTCCACGCCTTCGGCAGCGCCGGCAGCAGGCGGATCTCCCCCTCATGGCTCTGCAACAGGAACTCGACGATGCCGGCGGCGCCGCCGAAGTTGCCGTCGATTTGAAAGATCCAGCCGGCGCCGGCCGGGTGGGTGTCAAACAGGTTCGGCCCGGTGGAGTGATCGAGCAGACGGCAGAGCGATTCGTAGGCTTTTTCGCCGTTCGCCAGGCGGGCCCAGAAGCAGATGGCCCAGGCGCGGGACCAACCGGTGTAGGCGCCGCCGGCGGCCAGACGGCGTTCCAGCGAGACCTGGCTGGCACGCCGCAGCGCAGGGTTGCGGCGGGGAGTGAATTCGTTGCCGAAGTAGAGCGGGTACATGTGGGACATGTGGCGCTGGCCGGGTTCGGATTCGTCGAAATCCTGGGCCAACTCCTGGAGCTGGCCGTGCTTGCCGATTTGGTAGGGGAGGAGCACTGGCAGCTTGTCGAGCAGCGTCTGGCGGAAGATGGCGTCTATGTTCAGCAGTTGCGCGGCGGCGGCGGTGTTCGAGAACAACTCGCGGATGAGGGCGATATCCATGGTGCATCCTTCGCTGGATTCAGCGCGCTTGCCATCCGGGGTTTTGAAGGTGTTTTCGGTGGAAAAAGACGGTGCGGTGGTGAGTCGTCCCTGTCCGTCTTCAATTAACATGCCGAGGCAGAATTCGGCGGCGCCTTTCAGAATGGGGTAGGCGCGGGATTGCGGAAAGTTCTTGTCCCCGGTGAAGGCGTAGTGCTCCCAGAGATGCTGACGAAACCAGGGGCCGCTCATCTGCCAATTGGCCCAAGTGGGGCTACCGAGGCCGAAGTTGCCGACAAGCGCGGTTTGGCGCCAGATGTCGGCGTTGTGGTGCGACACCCAGCCGCGGGCGCCGTAGTTGATTTGGGCGGTTCGGGCGCCGTTCTTACTGAGGCCTTCGGTGAGATCGAGCAGCGGCTGGTGGCGCTCGGAGAGGTTGGCTGGCTGGGTACCCGGGCGGGAGCTGGCGATCAGGAGATAACGGCCGTACTGGAAGTAGAGGGTGTGGAGAGCATCGTATTCCGGGGAGTTCTTGAACGCTTCCAGCCGTTCGTCGGTCGGGAGGTGGGCGTGGGAAGTGGAGTTGATGTTGAGTGAGACGCGGCGGAACAGGGCCTGGTGATCGGCGATGTGGGCGGCCCGGAGCTTGCTGTAGGACTTGGAAGACTGGTGTGGGTGCGGGCGACGGCGAGGATGGCCTCAATGGGCTTGTCGGGGTCTTCGGCGTACGTTTTGAAGCCAGTGGCGGCGGAGAGGGTGAGCGTGACCGCCTTGGCGTTTTCGACGGTGAGTTTGTCCCCCCTAACCGTGACTTTGCCGCCTTCGGCTTTGGCATCAAGCAGGGCGGCGAAGTGCATTCCCTTCCCTTCGGCTTCGTCGCAGGGAATGGGTTTCGGGGTGCGGCAGTAGTTGGGATCGACGTGGGAAGGAGCCTTGCCGGTGAGTTGGATCGAGGCGGGGCCGGCGGCGGCGGATTTGGCGCGGAGCGGGCTGGAGAGAGTGGCGGAGAAGTTGAGCTTATCGGGGCCGTTGGCGGTGCAGCGGATGACGATTAATCGATCGGGAAAGCTCGAGAAGACTTCGCGGGTGCAGGTGGTTTGGCCGGACTGGAAGGTGCTGGTGGCGATGGCGGTATCGAGGTTGAGCTCGCGGCGGTAATTGGTAACGTCGCCGAAGCCTTCGAACTGAAGTTGGAGATCACCGAGTGGGAGGTAGGACTGGTTCTAGGGGCCCTGCATTTCTTGCAGAGCGCATCGGCTTCGGTGTATTTCTCCTGGCGAAGAAGGCGGCGGATTTCGGGGAGAACAGCCTTTGCGGCAGGGTTGTTCCAGTCCTTGCGGAAGCCGGACCAGAGGGTGTCTTCGTTGAGTTGGAGCCGTTCGGAATCGACGCCGCCAAAAACCATGGCGCCGAGGCGCCCGTTCCCAACCGGAAGAGCCTCGGTCCACAGCTTGGCGGATTGCTTGTACCAGAGGGCGAGGTTGTTGACGGGCGCCGGAGCGGCGGCAAGGGCGGGGGAGCCGAGGAAGTGGCGGCGCGTCAGCACTGAGCGATTTGTTCGGCGACGGGTTTGTACTGTTCGGCGATGGGGTCGACGAGGTTGGCCCATTGATCGTAGTCAAGCACTTCCTCAATGGCGTCGAGTCCCGAGTATTTAACGACCTGGGTGATCACTTCGTCGGACGGGCGGACGGCGCCGGCGGGGGCGTGGAGGACGAGGACCGGGAAGTCGCCGAGGGCGGGGATCTTTTCGGAGGTGATGGGGAAGCGGAGTGCTTCAAAGAGGGCCAGCAGGCGCGGGTTGCGGGTGACGACGAAGTGGAGCGCGGCGTAGTTCAGTGCGAAAGGTTTCAGATCTTCAACCGAACGCTTGGGGGCAGTGGCGAGCTCGCGGAAACGAGAGAGGGGGAAGTCCGGAAAGCTGAGAACCCAACGGAGAGGACTGGTGACGGTGACCGTTTTGGGACCGGTGCGGGTGGAGATCTCGTGGGA
>CAMATG010000405.1 GCA_945860645.1 Candidatus Sulfopaludibacter sp. SbA3
CTTCAACTCCTCCTCAAACTGCGCCCGCGTATGCGGCGCAAATGCCAACTCCGTCATCTGCCACGACGCCCGCACCGGCCCGCTCACCGTCTTCATCGAACCCGCAAGCACCGCCGAAACGGTCGCCGCCAAACTCTTCCCATGCTTCTCCACCAGCTCATACGTCCCGCGCGGCTGCGGATTCGCATCGCCCCCGCACAGCAGCATAAACATCGCCGTCACGCCCGGATTGGCCGACTCCAACTCCCGCTGCGCCACGCCCGCGTAATCCCCATGGACCAAGTACAAATCCCCGCCCAGCGTCGTATTGTGGCAAGCATACCCAAACAGCACCGCCCGCAGCTTGCCGGAAGGCGTCGTAATCCGAAACACCGGCACGTCCTGATCCACCGGCCCCGTGGGATTCAGACTGTTCTTGATCACCCCATCCACCGCCAGCCGCCGGTTCATCGCAAACGTCCCCGTGCCATGCCCCACCGTCACTTCGGCCGGCTGCAAATCCCCCAACGCCGCGCCCACCACCGCCACCATCTTCTCCACCAGCCCGTTGCCGTATTCGACAATCGCCGCCTTCTGCTCCGGCGTCAGATCGAACATCGTCTCCAGGTTGTCCCGCACCGTCGGCCCGCTATGCGTATGCGACGAGTTGATCATCAACTGCGCCCGCCGCAGCCCGTACTTCTTCTCCACCTCCGCGCCAATGCGCTCGGAGATCTGCCGCGACATCCCAATCAAATCGGTCGTGACGATGACAACCTTCCCATTCTTCTTATCCTGGAACGCCATCGCCTTCGCCCAGATGTCGAGTTTCACACCCTCCGACGGCTTCTTCCGCGACGCATAGCCCGACAGGTAAATCGGCTTCTCCGGCGTGATTTTGATCCGCCCGATGCCCACCTGCAAATCACCCGCCACCACCGGCAGCGCCAATACCAAGCCCAGCAAAACTCGTAACATGTCCCGCAGCATACCAAACCCAAATTCGAGTCAAAATAGAAAAACGCATGTTCCCGCTCCTGCTCGCCCAATTTCTGGTCGCCTCAGACCCGCGGTCCATGCAAACCATCCAAAAGATATTCGCTGTCCCCGCCCCTAAAAACTCCCTCGTCTGCCAAATTGAAACCATGGCGCCGCGCCTCGGCTTCTCCCTCATGCATTGGTCCGGCTTCAATCTCAGCATCCCCATGAAGCAGTTCCCCGAGACCGGCCCAACCCAGCTCGCCCTCGCCATCGAGATCACGCCAAAAGGCGGCAAGCCGGTCTACCTCGGCGAACGCTTCGGCGTCCCGCCGCCCGCCGAAGGGCTGAAGTATCCCAAGGGCGCCGACGCCACCTACATGGGCGGCTACTATCTCGGCCCCGGTGACTACCGCGTCCGCTTTTACGGCGGTGACAACCGCAACCACGAGTGCCGCAAAGAGTGGTCTCTCAAAGTCCGCGCCGGCAAAATCCCGCCCCGCATGGAGCCAGATCAGATCTCCGCCGTCGGCGACGAACGCTGGCGCGGCGTGAACAAGTCCAACCCGCCCAACCGCCTCACCATCGTCATCGAAGCCGCCCCCATGAGCCCCCGCCGCGCCATGGTCCGCCTCTCCTCATACGACCGCTCCATCCTCCTCACCAGCCTGACGACACTCCTCGACCAGACCAAGACCACCGACGCCACCGTCGTCGCCGTCGACCAGCGCAACCGCAAAATCATCTATCAAACCAGCGATTTCACACGCCGCGAACTCGGCCGGCTCGCCCGCGCCGTCGCCGAGGTCAACCTCGGCGTCGTCTCGCTCGAAACCCTCAAAGGCCCCACCGCCACCCAGTTCATGGAAACCGTCCTCAACACCATCCAGGACCCGGCCGCCAAGTCAGACGCTGTCGTCTTCCTCGGCCCCATCTGGAGCTGGCAGGGCAAGGTGACGCCAAAGATCCGCGAACTCGCCCAGGGCCTCCCCAACGCCCATTTCTTCGGCCTCACGCGCTTTCCCGGCATGCCGGACAATCTGGTCGCCCAGGTCGTCAAAGCCGCCAACGGTAGCGCCAAACAACTCCTATCCCCATCCGATTTCGCCAAGGCTCTCGAAAAAGTAAAATGAAAACCCTGTTAACCGTCGTGCTGTTCTCCGCTCTCACCCTGGCCGCCCAGGAACCCGTCCGCTTCACCGCCCAGGACGGCTGGAATATCTACGGCGACCTCTATGGCAAAGGCCCCCGCGCCGTCCTCCTCGTCCACGGTGGCCGCTTCAACAAAGCCAGCTGGGCCAGGCAGGCCGTCGCCATCGCCCGCGAAGGCTTCACCGTTCTGGCCATCGACCTCCGCGGCGTCGGCATGTCGAAAGAAGGCCCGGCCGGCCGCCGCAACGACATCGCCATGCCGCTCGACCTGCTGGCCGCCATCCGGTTCCTCCAAGGCAACGGCGCCAAGAGCGTGGCGATCGTCGGCGCCAGCATGGGCGGCAATTTGGCGGAGGAAGCATTCCGCGTTTCCAAGCCCGGCGAAATCGACCGCATCGTCTTCCTGGCCCACGGCGCCTTCGGCCCGCCCCAAGCGCTGAAAGTGAAAAAGCTCTTCGTAGTAGCGAAAGACGACATGGGCCCCGGCAACGTCCCCCGCCTGAAGCGCATTCAAATCCAGTACGATCAATCGCCCGACCCCAAGGAACTGCTCGTACTCGACGGCGACGCCCACGCCCAGTTCCTCTTCGAAACCAACCAGGCCGACCGCCTCCTCCAAGCCATCCTCAAATTCCTGAATAATTAGTGCCAGGCACCAATTAAATGGCCGCCCGCACCGCCCGCGCCACGTCCCGGGTCACGCCCTCATCCCCCATCAGCGCCCGGAACCCGATCCAGAACGCATCCCGAATGTAGCCTTCCGTATTCGGACACGCCTCCACGCGACACGCCGCCGCCCCCGAAACATACATCGGATTCCCATACAGCGGATGCGGATAGAACGGCGTGCACGGAATCCCCTCCGCCTGCACCCGCTTCACAAACCCATCCCGGTCCCCGCCGCTCACCCGGCCCAAAACCAAATACCACGCGTTCCGATTCACCGCCTTCGGAATCGACTGCCAACGAATCCCCTCCGCCCCGCCACACTCCTCCAAAAATACCGCCCAGTTCGCCGTCCGCCGCGCAATCTGCCTGTCCAGGCGTTCCAACCCGGCCGTCAGCACCGCCGCATGCAGCGCCGACATCCGGTAGTTATTCCCCGCCTCAAAATGGTGAAAAAACGAATACCCCGGCCGCCGCCCCTGATTGGCGAATGATCGTATCTTAGCGGCCAGCGAAGCATCGGAAGTTAGAACCATCCCCCCCTCCCCCGCCGTCAAAATCTTCCCATTCTGAAACGAAAACGACGACGCCAACCCAAACGACCCCGCCCGCTTCCCGTTCCACTCCGACCCATGCGCATGCGCCGCGTCTTCCAGGAACAACAACCCCTTCTCCGCGCAAATCCCCATCAGCGCATCCACCTCCGCCATCGACCCGCCGAAATGCACCGCCATCACCGCCTTCGTCCGCGGCCCCACCGCCCGCCGTACCGCCTCCGGGCACATGTTGAACGAGTACGGTTCAATGTCCACAAACACCGGCACCGCGCCCACGCGCGTCACCGCCGAAGCCGTCGAAACAAAGGAAATCGCCGGGACAATCACCTCGTCCCCCGGCCCGATCCCCGCGCACGCCAGCATCATCTCCAATGTAACGGTGCCGTTCACCGCCGAGATGCCGAATTCTGCGCCCTGATACTTAGCGAACGCATCTTCAAAAGAACCGACAAGCGGGTTGAACCCACCCCACTGCGGGCTTCGCAGCACCCCCTGCAACAGCTCCAAATCACGCGCATCCGAAATCGGCCAACCGGGAAGTTCGATCACTCTTCTAGGATAGAAAGAAACACATGGACCAAGAGCAACTCGAGAAGTACGAATTCCAAATGGGGGAGACCCGCGGCAAACTCGCCATGGCGTCAGACCTGCTGACCGACGCTCTCGTCCTCGTCGGCCAGCACGGCGTCTACTGCACCAGCGTCCGCCAGCCCAATAAACCCGCCATGGATTTGCAGATCATTCTCCAGTGCATGAACGAGTCGAAGGAGCTGATCCTCAAAGCAATGGAAGCCTCAAAGCCCACGTAAAAACGGATTCCGCTTCTTCTCCCGCCCAATCGTCGTCGAGTCCCCGTGCCCGCAAATCACCGTCGTGTCCTCCGGCAACGCCAGCAACTTGTTCGAGATCGACCGCAATATCTGCCGCCCGTCCCCACCCGGCAAATCCGTCCGTCCGATCGAATCCCGGAACAGCGTATCCCCGGCCAGCAGCGTCTTCTCCCCCGGAATCCAGATGCACGAACTCCCCTGCGTGTGCCCCGGCGTGTGCATCGCCAGCAGCTCGGTCGTCCCCAGCAGGAACTTATCCCCGTCCTTCAACGACCCATCAATCGCGGTCTTCTCCGGCACCGCCATCCCCAGCCACGACGCCTGCACGTCGATGTGCTTATACAGGTCCGCGTCGTTTTCATTCATATAAACCGGCGCGCCCGTCGACTCCTTCAACTTCGCCGCCCCGCCAATATGATCGATATGCGCGTGCGTGATCAGGATCATCTTGACCATCAACCCATGCTTCGACAAAATGGCCTCGATCTCGGAGATATCGTCGCCCGGGTCAATGACGATCGCCTCCGCCGTATCCGGATCGCCCAAAATCGAACAGTTGCAGCCAAGCTGCCCGACAGGCAGCACCTCGTGAATCATGTCTTGATTGTAAGCATCTACACTGAAAGGACACCATGATCGATCCCATTCCGTTTGCGGCCCGCGTCGCCCACATCCTCTCCGCCGTCCTTCTGCTCGGCGGCCTCTTCTACGCCTGGAACCTCAGCAAGCACAATATTCTGCCAGCCCAGCCGGACAAAGGCTTCCGCCCGGCGGTCTGGATTCTCATCCTGGTGCAGTTCATCACCGGCGTCTACAACCTCATGCTCCGCATGCCCGTGCCGAAGGAATACCACATGCTGTTCGGCGTGAAGTTCCTCCTCGTCCTCCACATCGCCGCCGTGTCGATCCTCATGGTCAAACCCGCCACCACGCCTGAAAAACGCGGCCGTATGCTCCAAGGCCTCGCCGTCTCCGGCATCCTGGTCATCGTCATCTCCGCCGCCCTCCGCGCCATTGGCAACGCATGAGCACCCTACTCTTCGAACTCCCCCACCGCGGCCGTATCAAGGTTCTTGGCGAGGACCGCAAGCGCCTCCTCCACGCCATGACGACGAACCACATCCAACAGTTGGAACCCGGCCAAGGCTGCTACGCGTTCTTCCTGAGCGCTCAGGGCCGCATCCAGTCCGACGTCACCATCCTGGCCCAGGACGACCATCTCCTGCTCGACCTCGAACCCGCCCAGGCGAAGCCCATCTTCGTCCACCTCGACAAATACATCATCGCCGACGACGTCACGCTCGAAGACGCGACGGAGCACCAAACCACGCTCGCCCTCGAAGGCCCGGGCGCCAAGGCGATCCTGGAAAAGATCGGCGCCCCCACGCCCGAAGCACGGTACGCCAGCGCCCCCTGGGCCGGCCGCCTCGTCGTCAACACCACCTACACCGGCGCGGCTGAAAGCTATCACATCTACCTCAGCCCCCTCGACGCTCCCATCCTCCGCGAAACCCTCGAAGACGCCGGCGCCATCCCAGCCCGCGACGAACAGGTCGAAACCGAACGAATCCTGAACGGCAAACCCCGCTATGGCGTCGACATCGTAGACACCAATCTCACCGCCGAAACCGGCCTGACCCACGCCCTCCATTTCAGCAAGGGCTGCTACCTCGGCCAGGAGATCGTCGAGCGCGTCCGCAGCCGCGGCCATGTGAACAAGGTGCTGACCCGCATCGAGTTCGAGGGCGAAGCCCCGGCCGGCACCATCACCAGCCAAACCACCGATCCCGCGACCAACAAAACCGTCGCCCTAGCCTACGTCCGCCCCTAAGACAATTCCTAGGTGACTGTCACCAAGTCAACGACGATCTGCGAACGTCATGACGGGCAGAAACCACTTGCGGTGCTGCCCGTCATTCAGGCAAG
>CAMATG010000406.1 GCA_945860645.1 Candidatus Sulfopaludibacter sp. SbA3
ATCTTTCTCCACATCGATCGCCCCGCCCTCGCCGAAGCCATCGACCACCTTCCCCGTCACCGCATCCAAACACCAGATCCGGTTCTGCACCGGCGCGAACACCCGCTTCGCCTTCCCATCACTCCAATACGTCACGCCCCGCGACGCCCCGGCCGCCCGTCGCCCACCGCCCGCCACATTCGCGGGCGTATGCGTCCACAGCAACTTGCCCGTCGCCCCGTCCAGCGCCTGCACCACCAGGTCCGCGCCAATGATGTACATCACCCCATCCACCACCAGCGGCGTGCACTCAACGGACCCGCGATACCGCGACCCCTCCCCCGCGCTATGGTGCACCCACGCCACTTCCAATTTGGCCACATTGGCCGCCGTAATCTGTCCCAACGGCGAGTAGTGCGTCGCCCCCTGGTCGCCTCCGTAGTAAGCCCAACCCGGCTCCTTCGCTCCTGCTCCGGAAACAGCGCAAGCCCCCGCGGCAAGACGCGCAAATGTACGGCGATTGATCGGCTCCATAGCCCTCTAGTCAATCACAGATGCTACCCTCACCACATGCGCACTCTGGTCCTGCTAGCCGCCACCAGCCTCGCCTGCCACGCCCAGGCCCCCTCCCCCGACGTCCTCAAACAGGTCCTCTCTAAGACGCTTCTCGGGCTCCGTCCCGAAGGGTACACCGAGCGCCAGGTGCTCTTCCAATCCGTCACGGCCAACCCTAAGAAGGGCGCGTTTTATCCCTTCACCGTCACCGCCATCATTCGCGACTACAACCCTGGCTATCCCCCCAACCGCTACTACGGCACAACGTGCGTTCGCAAGATGGACGGCTGGATCTTCAACCTCTCTCCCGGCGCCAACGGCCAGTGGGTCGTCGATGGCATGATGACAGTCACCAATACCTCCACCTGCACCGACAATCCGTCGGCCGGTGTCTCCTCCGTCCCCCTGGCCACTCTATCCGGGACCCCGGCCCCGACGGGCACGCCCGCCGCCGCCCCCGCCGCCGAACTCCACATCGGCGAATGGGCCTGCTACGGCACCGGCGGGCGCCTCATGGCCGGCATGGGCTTCCGCCTGCAGCCCAACGGCGCCTACGTCGACCTCGACAACAAACGAGCCGGCCGCTACACCCACAACAAAGCCGCCGGAACCATCACCTTCCAGGGCGGCTTCCTCGACGGCCAGACCGGCCGCAGCCTGAAGCCCAACTCGTTCCAAATCTCCAACACCGTCAGCTGCGAACCCTGGCGCTAACGGCTCCGCCCGCTCGCCCGGATCTTCTCCAACGCCGCCTGCATCGTCTTCACCCGCTCCGGCTCCCGCGCCGCCAAATCCACGGTCTCCCCACGGTCCTTGGCCACGTTGTACAACTGCGCCGCCTCCCCCGTCCCCAATTCCGTCTTCGGTCCCGGATTCACCCGCGGCCCGGCGTTGGCCTCAATCATCTTCCAATCCCCCTCCCGATACGACAGCGCCCGCGCATGCTCCACAATATGCCCCCGGCCTTTTTTGTCTTTCCCCAATAAAGCATCCAACACATCCACCGAATCCGGCCCCGCCTCACCCGGCAAACTCTGCCCCGCCATCCGCGCAAACGACGCCAGAAAATCCTGCTGCCCAACAACCGCCGGCGAAACACCGCGAGGCACCCGCCCCGGCCAGCGAACAATCAACGGCACCCGCGTCCCACCCTCAAAATTGCTGTACTTCCCGCCCCTTAACGGCCCCGCCGGCTTATGCGCACCCAGCTTCGCCACCGCGTCGTCTTTATACCCGTCATCCACCACCGGCCCGTTATCACTCGAGAACATCACAATCGTGTTCCCCGCCAAACCCAACTTCTCCAAACGATCCATCACCTGCCCCACACACCAATCCAGCTCCGCAATCGCATCGCCCCGCGGACCCATCGAAGTCGCCCCCTTGAACCGCAGATTCGGCACCCGCGGCACATGAATATCATGTGTCGCAAAGAACAAAAAGAACGGCCCCGCCTTATACTTCTCAACAAACGAAATGGCCTTCGAAGTCAGCACATCGGCCATCTCCTCATCCACCCACAACGCCTTCGTCCCGCCCGTCATATACCCAATCCGGCTCACCCCGTTCACAATCGCCATATCGTGCCCATGGCTCGGGTGCATCTTCAACAACTCCGGATTCTTCTTCCCTGTCGGCTCCCCGCCAATCGGTTTCGTATAGTCCACGCGAATCGGATCCGCCGGGTCCAGCCCCACCACGCGATGATCCTCCACATACACGCACGGCACCCGGTCCCCCGTCGCCGGCAGCAGGAACGCCGAGTCAAACCCAATCTCCAGCGGCCCGGGCTTGATCTCCCCGTTCCAATCGATGTTCCCGTTCCCCAACCCCAAATGCCACTTGCCCACCACGCCCGTCTTATATCCAGCCTTCTGCAGCATCGCCGGCAGCGTGGTCCGCCCGGGCTCGATGATCAGCCGCGCATCGCCCGGCAAAACACCCGTCCCCTTCTTCCGCCACGCGTACTCGCCAGTCATCATCGAATACCGGCTCGGCGTACAAGTCGCCGACGACGAATGCGCGTCCGTAAACCGCAGACCCTGCTTCGCCAGCCGGTCCAGGTTCGGCGTCTTTACCGCCGTCGCGCCATAGCAACCCAAATCCCCGTAGCCCACATCGTCCGCATAAATCAAAACGATATTCGGTTTCGGCGCCGTCACCGCAGCCGCCGTCAAACTCATGAATCCACGCCGAGTCATCACGCAAATCTCCTCTGCACCAACCAACCTATCGCCCACACCACCATCCCCGCCAGCACCCACTTCAAAATCAACAACAAATCCGCCGTCCCCAACGCAATCGAATACCGCGCCACCCGCTCCCACCGCTCCCACATCCAGTGCCATCCCGTATGCGCCACCAGCGCCGACAACACCGCCGCCCCCACGCGCTCGTCCACATACCGGAACGCAAACGCCACCACCGGCACCATCACCGCCAGCGCCGCCACCTGACCCAACTCCACGCCCCCGTTAAACGCCAGCAACGCCGCCACCAAATGCCCGCCAGCAAACTGCATCGATTCCCTTAACGCAAACGAAAACCCAAACCCGTGCACCAAACCAAACCCGAACGCCAGCATCCACGACCGGTGCCCCGCCCACCCAAAAACATTCCCCACCGCCATAAACACAATCGACGCCGCAATCGCCAACTCCACCACCGGCGGAAACCATAACGCCTCCGGTGCCCACCCAAGAGCCGAAGCGATCAACGTCACCGAATGCGCCGCCGTAAACGCCGTCACCACCCACACTAGCGGCCGAAACTTCCGAAACGGAATCACCAGGCAAAGCAAAAACAGCAGATGGTCCGTCCCCTCCAAAATGTGGAAAAACCCCATCCGCACAAACCGCCCCGCCGCCTGCCACCAGCTCGGCTCCACCGGAAACGCCTCCTGGTCCCCAGGCAACAAAAACACCCGGTCCCCGTAGTGCAGCACCGTCTGCACGCGCTCGCCCAAGTCCGCAAACCCCGGCTTCACCGCAAACCGCGAACCCGCGCTCCGGATCGGAAACTCCAGCGCCACGTCAAAGAACACCTGCTTCCAAAACAGCTTCTCCTCGTTCGCCGGCAACCCCTCGCGCAAATGTGCATCCGCCGCCTCAAACGCCCCAAACGACCGGTCCGACTCCACCGAAATCTGCGTCCCCGCCACCCGCGGTTTCCCCACCCCCACCCCATCCTCGTAAACCACAACTACATCCCCCACCCAAATCTGAGCCAACCCCGTCAGCCGCGGTGCCAATCGCGCCACGTCCAAAGACCCGCCCGCAATCACCGGAAAGTCCACATCCCGCACCGCTTCCAGCGGAATCCGCACCAGCGTCCGCATCACCCCGCCCACCGGCCGCATGTGCATGTGCACCGTCACCTGCGCCGGCGCATCATGCCCCCACGCCGCCATCCCCGCCAATACCGCCAACAAGGTCCGCAATCTCGTGTATCATAGCGAACACTCTCCCTGGAGGAAACAGCCATGTGTTGCTCTACCCTGAAGTACGGCGCATTTCTCGCGGTATTCGCCGCAGTAGCCGGTAGCGTCTACGTCCTCGAACAACGTGCGGTGGTCGAAGCCGCCGGCACGCAAGCCCCGCGCTTCGAAGTCGATCCCATGTGGCCCAAGCCCCTCCCCAACCACTGGATCCTCGGCGCCACCATCGGCGTCGCCGTCGATGCCAAGGACAACGTCTGGATCATCCACCGCCAGGGCTCCATCGAAGAAAAGGAACGCTACGCCACCTGGAATCCCAAAGCCAGTGAGTGCTGCGTCCCCGCCCCGCCCGTCCTCGCCTTCAACCCCGCCGGCGACCTCATCTCCAACTGGGGCGGCGCCGATGGCCCCGGCTACGAATGGCCCTCCTCCAATCACGGCATCGATGTCGACCACAAAGGCAACGTCTGGATCGGCGGCAACGGCCGCGGCAAACTCCCCGCCGCCCTCGCCCATGACGAAAGCAAAATGTCCGCCGCCGGCGCCGTCCACGACAGCATGTTGCTCAAGTTCACCCAGTCCGGCAAGTTCCTCATGAGCCTCGGCAAGCCCTTCGCCAGCAAGGGTTCCAACGACATCGACAACCTCCGCCTCCCCGCCAAATCCATCGTCGATCCCAAGACCAACGAACTCTACGTCGCCGACGGCTACGGCAACCGCCGCGTCATCGTCTACGATGCCGACAGCGGCAAATACAAGCGCCACTGGGGCGCCTACGGCAACAAGCCCGACGACACCGACCTCGGCCCCTACAACCCCAACGCCCCGGCTCCCAAACAGTTCCGCACGCCCGTCCACGGCGTCATCCTCGCCAACGACGGCCTGCTCTACGTCTGCGACCGTACCAACAATCGCATCCAAGCCTTCAAGACCGACGGCACCTACGTCAAGGAAGCCTGGGTCGCCAAGCCCACCTTGGGCGATGGCGCTGCCTTCGACGTCGCCCTCTCCCGCGACCCGCAACAAAAGTACCTCTACGTCGCTGACGGGTCGAACATGAAGATCCACGTCCTGCTCCGCGAAACGCTGGAAGTGTTAACCACCTTCGGCGACGGCGGCCGCCAGCCCGGCCAGTTCTACGCCGTGCACAGCATCGCGACGGATTCCAAGGGCAACATCTACACCACCGAAACCTATCGTGGCCAGCGCGTCCAGAAGTTCAACTTTCGCGGCCTCGCCCCCGTCGCGAAAAAAGACCAAGGCGTAGTGTGGCCCAAGTCCTCGCGCTAGCACTTCTCCTGCTGATCTCCTGCGTCCCTCGCCACGGCCGCAACGCCGACTGCCAGTGGCCGACGGATCTCCCGTCGGCCAGTCTACGGTCCGACCTCGAATTCGCCGAAGAACTCGCTACCAGGTTCATGGACGGAACGGTCGGCCCAGGCGACCCCAAAGCCGCCGCACAAGCCAAAAATCGCTGCATGGGATCGCTCCTCGCCGCGCTCGCCCCGCGCCATGGCCTCACCGCCCAACAGGCCTTTCAATCCTTCGGTAAACGCAACCTCGCCATTGATCTGGCCATCTATCTCCCCTTCGCGACTCTGTTTGCCCTCGCCGCCCACTACCTGCAGCGCCGCTTCCGCGCATTGCCCGTCGCTATCGCACTCGCCGCCATTGCCATCCTCCTCGCGCAGTTCTGGGCCAGTTCCATCGAATCCCTCCGGCTCGGCACAGCGCACTTATCAAACCGCGCATTACGCCTGCCTGCTGCTCAGAACCCAGCCGCCGTCTTCGCCATCGCACTCGCCGTGGCCTTTGCTACCCGCCCTCGCGGAGGCAAACCGTTACCGCAGCCCGAATGACACGACCGTCGTCCCCGCCGCAATCGCCACATACTGCTTCCCATCAACCGAATACGTCATCGGCCCGCCCTTCCACGCCTGCCCCGTGTTGAAGTGCCACAACAACTTCCCAGTCGACGAATCCGCCGCCACAAACGCCCCCCGCCCGTCCCCATAAAACAACAACCCGCCCCCCGTCGCCATCAAACCGCTCCCCAATATCCCCCCGCCAATATTCGGAATCTCCCACGCCGCCTTCCCCGTCC
>CAMATG010000407.1 GCA_945860645.1 Candidatus Sulfopaludibacter sp. SbA3
GTCGGGGTCGGGTTCCTGGTTGCGGCGGCGATCTTCGGGGGCGGTGAAGCCGAGTTCTTCGTTGCGGGAAATGCGACGGTGGGCGTAGAGGCCTTCGAGAATGAATTCGCCGGCGGCGGCGCGGACAGCGTCGGGCTCGTTGGCGGAGAGGCCGAGGGCGCGCACCTTTTCCATGAGGCCATCGACTTGGAGGAGCTGTTCGAGGAGGCCGGCGGAGCCGGTGGCGGCATCGACTTTGAGGGCGCCGCCGCGTTCGAAGTACTTGATGGTCATGCCGAGGTTGACGCCTTCGAAATAGCTGCTGTAGACGCGGCCGACGGCCATGCGGATGAGATCGCGGCCGATGGCTTCGGAACCTTTGAGTTCGCCCTCGTATTCGAGTTCGATTTTGCCGGTGATGGAAGGGAGGGCGCCGTAGATATCGGCGACGCGGGGGACGGCTTCGGTTTCGGCGTTTTGGATGGCGCGGCGTTCGGCGTTGGAGACCACGTTCTCCATGACGGAGATGGGGAGGCGCTGGGAGACGCCTGAGCGTTTGTCGATGCGCTTGTCATCGCGGGCGATGAAGGCGATGGCTTCGACGACTTCGCGGATGTATTTGGGGACGATGACCTGGGCGGCGTGGGAGCGGGCGGTCCAGGCTTCCTGGGCGGTGATGGCGATGCCTTGGTCGAGGGTACCGGGATAGTGGGTGCGAATTTCGGAGCCGATGCGGTCTTTCAGCGGGGTGATGATTTTGCCGCGGGCGGTGTAGTCCTCGGGGTTGGCGGTGAAGATGAGGAGGATATCGAGGGGGAGGCGGACGGGGAAGCCCTTAATCTGGACGTCGCCTTCCTGCATGATGTTGAAGAGGCCGACCTGGATTTTGCCGGCGAGATCGGGGAGTTCGTTAATGGCGAAGAGGCCGCGGTTGGCGCGGGGGAGGAGGCCGTAGTGGATGTTGAGATCGCTGCCGATGTCGTGGCCCTGGCGGGCGGCTTTGATGGGATCGATGTCGCCGATCATGTCGGCGATAGTGACGTCGGGGGTGGCGAGTTTTTCGATGTAGCGGTCTTCACGGGACAGCCACGCGAGGGGGGTGGCATCGCCGAGCGAGGCGACTTGTTGGCGCCCGAAGGTGGAGACGGGGGCGAGGGGGTGATCCTTGATTTCCGAGCCGGCGATGTAGGGGGTCCATTCATCGAGCAGGGTGGTGAGCATGCGGATGAGGCGGGTTTTGGCTTGGCCGCGGAGACCGAGGAGGATGAAGTTGTGGCGGGAGAGGAGAGCGTTGACGACTTGCGGGATGACGGTGTCATCGTAGCCGTGGACGCCGGGAAACAGGGGGCCGCCTTCGCGGAGGCGGGTGATGAGGTTATCGCGGACCTCGTCTTTGACCGTGCGGCCCGGTGGGCAACGCTGTGCCCACTCGCTGGATTTCCATTCCCCCAAAGTTGCCGGACGATGTGCAGTATTAGCCACGGAATACCCCCTTTGGCGATTGTAGCAGCCGGGACTGTTAACAAGTTTGGCGAAGTTCCTGATAGAATCCGGCATACACCTCGTAACGGTGGCAATATGCGGAGCCATGTGTGTTGCCTACTCAGTGGAAAGACAAATTGGAATGCCTACCGACCTCCCCGAAGTTGAATATCAGCGCTTTTGGAAACGCTTGCAGCAGATTGGTTTGAATGCTTACGAAGCGCGTTCGTATCTGGTTCTAGTAGGCCACCCGAAGTTTAAGGCTTTGGAGCTGGCGGCGCGGGCGCATGTGCCGCGGCAGAAGATATATGAAGTACTGGACTCGCTGGTGGAAAAAGGATTTGCGCAGGTTGTTCGGGAGAAGACGAAGTTGTTTTCGGCCGTGGAACCATCGCTCGCTATTCCTGCCTATTTTGCCCGGCGGGCGCAGCACTTGCAGCAGGAGTTGACGGAGCAATCGCGGTTTGCGACCGACCTGGTGGAAGACTTGAACACCTCGTATTCGGAGGGCCAGGGCGGGCGCGGGACGCTGGACTTTTTGCGGATTGTGAGTGAGCCGCTGCAGACGGCGGCCGAGTACCGGCGGATGATGTCGGAAGTGCAGCACGAGTATTTGGAGTTTTCGCGGCCGCCGTATGCGGTGGATCCTTTAAATGACGATCTGGTGCGGGAGGCGCGGAGGCGTGGCGTGCGGTGCCGGCTGTTGATTGAAGTGGGCACGTTGGATGACGAGCACCGGCGGCGGCTGATGGAGTTTATGGATATTGGCGTGGAAGTGAGCCAAGTGCCGTCGTTGCCGTTGAAGCTGGCGTTGTTCGACGGGAAGCGCGGGATGATTGCGTTGCTGGATCCGGTAATTACGCGGCCGACGTGGACGGCGGTGGTGTTTGACCACGGCGGGTTATCGGAGGCGATGCAGGGGTTGTTTGAAGATTATTGGCGGAAGGGCATTGCGATGCCTTCGCGCGGGTAGTTGGTTTTTGAGGGGGCCGTTGAGACGGCCCCCCTTTTTGCGTTAGGGCTGGACGGCGACGGTGACTTCCGGGGAACTGGAAGCGGCGCCGACTTGGACGACCACCGGTTGCGGGCCGGGGGCGAGGCCTTCGGGAATTTTGACGTTGATCTGGAAGACGCCAGCGACGAGGCCGGGCGCGGCGCCGGCGTAGAGGACTTCGGCGTCCTTCCCGCCGATGCGGACGGTTACGGGCTGGCGTGGCTTGGGATAGACGCTGGTGGCGAGTTGGCCGTCCTGGCCGCCGGGATCGGTGATGCCTTCGCCGGTGCCGTAGAGGATGACGATGCCGCCGGGGCTGACGGCGTTGGAGGCGGTGTTGAGACTGTTGTCGGCATTGAGAATGGCGCCTGGGCCTTTGCCGCTGGAGTTGGCGGTGAAGAGGCCGGGGGCGGCGTCGGCAATGCGCAGGTTGATGGCGTTGGTTTTGAGGCCGCGGTATTCGACTTGCAGCGCGGTGGTGGTTTTGCCGGCTGTGGCGTAGGGGACGATGGCGCTGATCTGGCTGGCGGAGACGTAGACGAGCGGGGCAGCCACGTCATCGAAGAGCACGCGGGTTTCGGCGAGGGTCGTCGCCAGGGTTCCTTGGGAGGTGACCTGCGCGGTGGTGAGCGCGGCGGGGCCGATGCCGCTGCCGAAGATGGTGACGAGGAGGCCGGGGGCGACGGCGCCGCCGGTGAAGGTGGCCGCGCTGACGACGGCGTTTTCCGGGAGCGTGCCACCGCCGGCGGTTACGGTGAGGGTAACGGCGATGACGGTGGTGGTGCCGAGGCGGGTGTTGCGTACGTTGAGCGTGCCGTCGTAACTGCCGGCGGCGAGGGTTCCGGTGGCGGCGGCGACGTCGATGGTGGCGTTGCCGGTACCCGCGCGCGGGGTGGCTGACAGCCAGTTGCCGCCGGTGCGGGTGGTGGCGTCGATGGACCATTCGGGCGCGCCAGTGGTGGCGCGGATGGTGAACTGCTGGCGGGCGATGGCGCTGCCGGCGGCCCCGGTGAAGGTGAGGCGGGTGGTGGAGACGGTGAAGGGGTTGGCGGCGGTGGAGGGATCGATGACAGCAAGGAAGCCATCGGAGTTGCCGCCGGACACCTTTTGCACAGCGCTTTGGGTGGTGGGCAGATCCGTGGAGATGGTGCGGCCGACGAGGACGATGCGGTTGGAGGCGTCGAGGGTCATCGACAAGCCGACGTCGTCGCTGACGCCACCGAGGAAGGTGAACATTTGGACTTGATCGGCGGCGTTATTGAGCTTCAGCACGAAGGCGTCGTTGCCACCGTTCAGGTTCTGC
This sequence comes from Candidatus Sulfopaludibacter sp. SbA3, assembly GCA_945860645.1. GTDB lineage: Bacteria > Acidobacteriota > Terriglobia > Bryobacterales > Bryobacteraceae. Next base: position 3,759 of record CAMATG010000407.1, read on the forward strand.
TGGATGGCGTCGACGGGGCGATTGCCGGTGGAGGCGGTGGTGCCGACGATGTAAAGAGACCCGTTGCGATCGATGGAAGTTTTGTAGGGTTCGTCTTCGCGGTTACCACCGTACAGAGTGCTGGTTTGGAGGGTGGAACCGGAGGCGTCGAACTTCATGATGAACATGTCGCTGGGGCCTTGGAGTTCCTTCTGGAGGGCGTTGGGCGTAGTAGGAAACGTGGCGCTGGCGGTGACGCCGACGACGAAGACGTTTTCGGCGGCATCGACTTCGACACCGTAGCCGGTTTCGGTTTGGGAGGAGCCGAGGAAGGTGGAGAAGAGAATGCCGGAGCCATCTGCTTTTAGCTTGGTGAGCATGGCGTCCTGGTTGCCGCGATTGGTGGGCTGGTAGGCGCCGACGACGGGGTAGTTGGGGGATAGTGAGCCGCCGGTGACATAGATATTACGGCTTTTGTCGAGGGCGAGGTCGTAGAGGATGTCGTTGCCACCGCCGCCGAGAAAGGTGGAGAAGACGGGTTTGTCGCCGGCAGGGGCGATCTTGGTGACGAAGCCGTTGCCAAAGATGGGCGCGCGGTTGGTGGTTTGGAAGGCGCCGGGGGTGAAGGGATAGTTGTCGGAGATTGTATAGCCGGTGAGGTAGAGATTGTTGTCGGCGTCGATGGTGCAGGCGTAGGCTTCGTCGACGAAGTTGCCGCCGTAGTAAGTGGCGTAGACGAGGGCGGTGCCGGCGGGGTTGAGTTTGCCGAAGACGGCGTCAAAGCCGCCTTTGTTGGTGGACTGGATGGCGTTGGGGACGGGGAAATTGGCCGAGGCGCTGGCACCGCAGAAGTAGACGGAGCCCTGGGTGTCGACGGCGATGTCGTTGATGCGGTCGGCATCACGGCCGCCGAGGAGGGTGGAGTAGATAAGGGCTCCGGCGGGGCTGAACTTGGAGATGAAGGCATCGGTGGTGGCGCCGCCGCCGGCCGCGGTTTGGAGGGCGCCGGTGGAGGTGGGGAAGTTGGTGGAGCCGGTGGAGCCGGCGATGTAGATGTTGCCGGCGGCGTCGGTGGTGACGGCGTAAGGGGATTCGGTGCCGCTGCCGCCGAAGTAGGTGAGGTAGGCGAGGGCGGGGTCGATGGTGAGGGGGAGACGGCGGTCGTATTGGCCGAGGGTGAAGCGGGCTTGTTTGTTGTTCAGGGTGAAGCGGCTGACGACTTGGCGGCCGCCAGGCTGGGTGGTGATGGGAGCGGGGAGGAGGAGATCGCCGGCGGGTGTGTGGACGCGGAGGGCGCCGTCGGGGTCGAGGCGCGGGGTGTGGCCGGGGAAGGAGAAGCGGGCGAGGGCGGGATTGGCGTTGGGGGCGAGTTCGAAATCGAACTCGACGAGGCCGCGGCGGGCGTGGAAGACGACGTCGATGCCGGGGTAGGCGTTGGCGACGCGGACGCTCGAGTAGTGGGCGATATTGGAGGCCCATTTCGCGGGATCGTTGCCGAAAAGGAGGGTGGTGTGGGAGTCGCGTTTTGACTCCGGACGGACGTTGGACCAGTTGGCGCCTGGGAAGCGGATTTCGATATCGGAGTGGGTGCGGGACTTATCGGGGTTCCGTTTCCAGAGGGTGACGCGAGCGCCGTCGCGGGTGATGGCGAGCGCACCGCGGGCGTCGCGGGCGACGAAGCGATCGCCGGGGATGGATTGGCCTTTGTTTTCCTCGAAAATCGGGGTAATGCCACGAAGGGCTTGGATGGCGGGTTTGGAATCGGCCAGTAAATAGGAGCTAGTTAGGAGGAGAAAGAGTCCAAATCTGGTGGGCATAAAATTTATGAATGGATTGAGGACTTCGCAAATCGCGACGTGAGTCAATGGACACCTCTAAAGAAGTTTTGGTTCCTTGCCGATAGAGGGGTGGATGCCGGGGACTTACCTTAGCGAGCGGCTTGCGTCGCTCATCGCCACCCAGAACGCCGACGGCGGATGGGGTTATTTTGCGGGGAAGCGCTCGTGGCTGGAGCCGACGGCGTATGCGCTGTTGGCGTTGCATACGCAGATGGACCAGCCGCATTGGAATCGAGGGTGGGACCTGGTGCGATCGTGGCAGATGGCGGATGGGGCGTGGCGACCGAACGAGCAGGTGGCGGAATCGCACTGGTCGACGGCGTTGGCGGTGACGTTGCACTGCGCGAAGAAGCAGTTTGACGAGCCGTTTCACAAAGGTGTGGACTGGCTGGTGGAGCAACGCGGCGAGGAAAGTACTACGCTCTCGCGGTTCCTTGGGCTATTTGTTGAGAACCATTTGGGACACGACCGGAAGTTTGCCGGGTGGCCGTGGCTGC
>CAMATG010000408.1 GCA_945860645.1 Candidatus Sulfopaludibacter sp. SbA3
CTGGTCGTCCCCGTTGAGGAGATCGACAAGGAAACGGCACTCGTTGTCGAAGACATCCGCAAGAAGGCGGCCCTGCCGGGCTTCCGTCCCGGCAAGGTTCCTGCCTCGCTGATCCGGACGAAGTTCGCCACCGAGGTGCGCCAAGACGTTCTGGAACGCATCATTCCGAAAGCTTTCCGTAAGTACGCCGATGGCGAAAAGCTGGAAGTCGTGGGCACGCCGTCGGTCGTCGATATGCACTATCACGCCGGCGAGCCGTTGAAATTCAAGGCCCAGTTTGAAGTGGCTCCGTCGTTCGACTTGCGCGACGACTACCGCGGGCTGACCGTTCCCTACCGGGAGCCGGTCGTGGCCGATGACGAAGTCGCCACGCGGCTGCAGGGCCTGCGCGAACAGAAGGCTGAATATATCAACGAAGATCCGCGCCCGGCCACCGGGACCGATCATGTGTTGATCGCCTTGCGCAGCCTGTCTCCGCTCGAAGGTGGCGAACTGAACGAGAATGAAGTCGCCCTGGAACTCGGCCACGCCGACACCATGGCTGCCTTCACCGACAACATCTCCGGCATGGAGCCGGGTGATGTGAAAGAGTTCGATATCGCCTATCCGGCCGACTATGGCGCCGAGCGCCTGGCCGGTAAGAACGTCACTTTCTCCTGCACGTTGAAGACGATTCGCCGTAAGGAACTGCCGGAGTTGAATGACGAATTCGCGCAGGATCTGGGCGACTTCAAGAGCCTGGAAGAGTTGCGCGACGCGGCGAAGAAGTCTATCTACGCCGAACGCGACATGACCGCGCGCCAGGAAGCACACACCGCACTGCTCGATGCGCTTACCGAACTCTACGATTTCCCGATCCCGCAGGCCTATGTGGATCAGCAGGTGGAATCGCTCATCGAAAGCCGCCTGCGCAGCCTCTCCGAGCAGGGCGTGGATCCGCGGAAGCTGAATATCGATTGGAACAAGGTGAAGGAAAGCCAGGTTCCGCGAGCGGCCAAGGACGTCCGTGCGTCGCTGCTGTTGGAGAAGGTGGCCGACCGTGAAGCCATCCACGCCACGCAGGAAGAAGTGGACGGCGAGGTCCAGCGCATCGCCCGCCAGGAACGCGAAGCCGTCGCCAGCGTTCGCCGCCGCCTGGAACAGGACGGCACGATCGGCCGCATCGCCGGTCACATCCGCACGCAGAAGGTCTTGAACTTTCTGTTTGAACAGGCCAACAAAGTCGAACCGCCGCCTCCGTCGGAAACCCCGGCCGTGGATTCCCCGGCGGAGACTGAATCCTAGTAGTCTCTTAGTAGGTGATTAGCGTCGATCCTGTTCTCGAGCCACAAGTCCGTGTGGCGAGAGTCGGTCAGATTTGGCGGCGCAGCCGCTGGGCCGTATTTCTATACGTTCTGGTGTTTGCGCCGCTTGGCTTTGGGACTTCTCTTGCCGCGGACCATCCGTGGATCTACGGAGCCACTCTCGCATTTTTTGTTGTGAGCGGCTTCGTGCGCTGGCGGCATCTGCACATCGGTCAACCGCCGACCGCCTCGGCCGACGCGGGCCGCTGGCTGGAGTCCTTCGGCAACCATACAAAACTTTCCGCGCTTGTTTGGGGCGCATTCGCCTGCTACATGCAGATCGCCTACCAAGGCGTTTTTCTCCAGTTTGCGCTTCTCCTGATCACCGCCGGCATCGGCTGTTTCGCCTTGGGCGCCTTCGCCGGCGAGCGCAAAATGACTTTCAGCTTCCTGGCTTGCGTGATGGTTCCCACGCTGACGGGGCTCGCCTACGCCTGGAATGGGGAAGCGTTGGTCCTGCTCTGCATGATGCTCATGTTCATCGCCGCCATATCGTTCCAGGTCGTCGAAATCAACGACTGGTTCATCCGGTCCACCGTCGAATCCCTCTTACTCGAACGTTCCCGCAAAGAGGCCGAGGCCGCCGCCCGTGTGAAGAGCGAGTTCCTGGCCAACATGAGCCACGAGCTCCGCACCCCGATGAACGGCGTAATGGGGATGCTGGAGCTCCTGCTGCAAAGCAAGCTGGATCGGGAACAGAAACTGCTGGCGCGGACCAGCCACCGCTCGGCCGAATCGCTGCTCGACATCCTGAACGATATCCTGGATTTCTCGAAGATGAGCGCCGGGAAAATGGAGTTCGTCCGGCTCGATTTTCAGCTTCGCAACGCCATCGAAGACGTCTACGATCTGCTCGGGCCCCGCGCGCTGGAGAAGGGAATTGATCTGGGCTATCGCATCGATCCGGACGTGCCCGACTGGGTGTGCGGCGACGAGGGCCGCCTGCGCCAGGTGCTCATGAATTTGGTCAGCAACGCCATCAAGTTCAGCCACAGCGGGGAGTGGCCCAACGGCGGCAGCGTCTCCATCGGCACCCGTCTCGTCTCGCAGGACGATGCCACCGTTCACCTTGCCTTCGACGTCACCGACCAGGGCCAGGGCATGAGCTCCAAAACCCTGGCCAAGCTATTCCAACCCTTCATGCAGGCCGACACCTCCACCAGCCGGCGCTTCGGTGGCACCGGCCTCGGCCTCGCCATTTCCAGGCAACTGGTCAGCGCGATGGGCGGAACGATCTCCGCCGAAAGCGTCGAAAACCACGGCGCCCGGTTCACGTTCGATATCAAGCTGGCACCGTCCAGCCGCACCGGTTCCACCGCGCCGCCCGCGGCGCCTGGCCCGGTCCTGGTCATCGAACCCGCACCCCTTTCCCGCGAGATGATCGGCCACCTGCTCCGTCGCCACGGTGTCACGCCCCTGCTCACCGCGAGCCTGGAAGAGGCCGCCCGCCACCTCGCCGCCTCTCCCATTCGCGCCGTCTTCGCCGGAACGTCGGCGCAGCTTAGTCCCTCATCGTTACGCACGCAGTTGCAGTCGCTGCTGCCCGGATCCGCTCTCCCCGTGTTCCTGATCTACAACCGCGGCGACGCTGTCGAAGACGATTTTCCCAGCTCCCACGTTCTCCACCGGCCCGTCCGTTCCGCGCAAATTGCCGAAGCGCTGGTGGTGGCCGACTGTCTGCCGCGTGCTACCGTACCCACACCCACCTTGCCCTCGGCCCGCCTCGCCGGCCACGTCCTCATCGCCGAGGACAACGCCGTTAACCAGATGCTGGCCCAACGGTTGGTTGCCGCCCTCGGGTTAACATCCGAAGTCGTGCCGCACGGAGAGGCCGCCGTCGAAGCGCTTCTCACCGGCCGATTTCTTCTGGTGTTGATGGATTGCCAGATGCCCGGCCTCGATGGGTACGAGGCCACGCGACGGCTCCGCCAACTGCCCCAAACGAAGGAGTTGCCGGTCATCGCCATGACCGCCAACGCCATGAAAGGGGATCGCGAACTCTGCCTCGCCGCCGGCATGACCGACTACGTCTCCAAGCCCATCCGCCTGGAACGGCTCCGCGAGATCCTTTCGCGTTACCTCCCCGCCGCCCCCGAAACGCTACAGTCCGAAAGTTCTAAGTAGGAAGAATGCACTTGCAAGCCTGTTGGAGTCGCTATAATAAAGTCGTCACATACGTGGCCTGTCTGGTTCGAAAGTTCACTATCTTAGGAGATCCCGCGTGAAGCGTTCCTCGTCGGACGAATCTCTGCGCTGTTCGTTCTGTCACAAGAGCCAGGATGTCGTCGGTAAGCTGATCTCCTCCCCGCTCAGCGACTATCCGCGCTCCTACATCTGCGACGAATGCATCGCTGTATGCAACTCCATTCTGGAAGATGACCGGAATGAGCAGACCTACTCGGCCCCGCACAAACTGCCGAAACCGCTTGAGCTGAAGGAGTATCTGGACCAGTACGTCATCGGTCAGGATGCCACCAAGAAGAAGCTCGCCGTCGCCGTCTATAACCACTACAAACGGATTCAGATGAATAAACAGCGCGGCAGCGAAGTCGAGCTGGGCAAGTCGAATATTCTTCTGATCGGCCCCACAGGGACGGGTAAAACTCTCCTTGCGCAAACGCTGGCCCGTATCCTGGATGTGCCGTTTGCCATCGTCGACGCCACCACGCTGACCGAAGCCGGCTACGTCGGTGAAGATGTCGAGAACATCATTCTCCGCCTCCTGCAGAACGCCGATTGGGATGTCCAACGCTGCCAGCAGGGCATCATCTACATCGACGAAATCGACAAGATCTGCCGCAAGGACGAAAACCCGTCCATCACCCGCGACGTTTCCGGTGAAGGTGTGCAGCAGGCGTTGCTCAAAATCCTGGAAGGCACCATTGCCAACGTCCCGCCGCAGGGCGGCCGCAAGCACCCCCACCAGGAGTTCACGCCAGTCGATACCGCGAACATTCTCTTCATCTGCGGGGGCGCCTTTGTCGGGCTCGACAAGATTGTCGAACGCCGCGTCGGCCGCAGGACCATCGGGTTCAACGAGACCGAAGAGAAGGAAACCGCGGGCCGTCCGCGCAAGACCGCGCCGCGCAAGGATGAGCAGTTGATCAGCCTCATTCAGCCGGTCGATTTGATCCGCTATGGCTTCATCCCCGAATTCATCGGCCGCCTGCCGGTGGTCGGTGTGTTGGAGGACCTGGACCGCGAAGCGCTCATCCAGATTCTCTCCAAGCCGAAGAACGCCGTGATCAAACAGTACCAGCGGCTCTTCGAATTTGAGAATGTTAGACTGAAATTCAGCGACGATGCCTTGGAAGCCATTGCATCGCTCGCCATGGAGCGGAAGGTCGGAGCCCGCGGTTTGCGGATGATTCTGGAAGACCTGATGCTCGACCTGATGTACTTCCTTCCGTCCCACAAGAAAATTCGCGAATTCCTGGTCACCAAAGAGATGGTCCTCTCGCAGAAGATCAATCTGGCCCTTCTGGAGAAGGCCGGCTAGAAATCGCCGCCGGCCTCTCTCCCACACTTCCCCCAACTACACACTTCCGAACACTTCCGGTTTCCCCCTCGTTATTTCACGAGGTTTGGGAATCCCTTTCCAGGGATTCGAATCAAAGTAAAAGCAGTACCGTCTTTAATCTATTTAGGTCAACGCACGCATGAGCACACGAGAACGTATAGACGCCAAGCGCCTTCCGATGATGCCGATCCGGGACGTGGTCATCTTCCCGCATATGATGACGCCGTTCGTTGTCGGTCGCGATTCGAGTGTGCGCGCGCTCGAAGAAGCGCTCGCCGCGGATAAGAAGATCTTCCTCGCCACCCAGCACGATGCCTCTGTCGACGATCCCCGCCCCGACGAAATCTACTCCGTCGGCACGATCGCTAACATTGTCCAGAGCCTCAAGCTCTCCGACGGCAATATCAAAGTGCTGGTCGAAGGCGTCGAACGCGCCAAAGTCGTCTCCGTCGCCAGCGACGAAGGCTTCTTCCGCGCCACCGTCCGCACCTTCGCTTCGCGCGTCGAAGCCGGGTCGCACCTCGAAGCGCTCACCAACCGCGTCACCACCCTGTTTGAACAGTACGTTAAGCTCAGCCAGAACCTGAACTACGAAACCATGATCGCCGCCATTAAGGTGGACGATCCCGGTAAGCTGGCCGATACCGTTGGCGCCAATCTGCAGTTGACGATCGAAGAGAAGCAGGAACTGCTCGAAATCTTCGACCCGATCGACCGCCTGACTCGCGTCGCCGAGATGCTCGACATCGAGATCGAAAAGCTCTCGGTGGACCGCTCCATCCAAGGCCGCGTCAAGCGCCAGATGGAACGCGCGCAAAAAGAGTATTACCTCAACGAGAAGATCAAGGCCATCCAGAAGGAACTCGGCCGCGGCGAGAAGAGCGAGTTCGACGATTTCAAGAAGAAGATCGATGCCGCTGGCATGTCCAAGGACGCGCAGGAAAAGGCCCACGCCGAACTGAAGCGCCTGGAACAGATGCCGCCCATGTCGGCTGAATCCACCGTTTCGCGCAACTACCTCGAATGGTTGCTCGCTGTACCGTGGAAGAAGAAAACCCACGAAATTCGCGATCTGAAGTTCGCCCACGGCGTGCTCGATTCCGACCACTACGGCCTGGAGAAGATCAAGGAACGGATCCTGGAATTCCTCGCCGTTCGCCGCCTGGTGAAGAATCCGAAGGGCTCGATCCTCTGCTTCGTCGGACCT
>CAMATG010000409.1 GCA_945860645.1 Candidatus Sulfopaludibacter sp. SbA3
ATCCTAGATTACGGCTTTTCCTGGTAGCCAGGCTCCAGGGGGAATCTGAGGGGGATGGGGGCGCTGACGGGCGCGTCGAAGATCATGGTAATGCGCTTGTTGAGCGTGTAGGCTGGCCAATCGGGCTTGCCGCGGCGGGCGAATTGGGCCCAGTTGTGGGCCAGCGCCTTTGACACCGGCTCCGATTCCGGGAACCGCACGCAGCGCATCGCCAGGGGCAACTCGGCTGTGTGGAACGCGCGGATCTTGCCGTCCACCAGCGGCGTGTTCCACTCGAAATGGTACATGTATACCGGCGATTTGCCCTTCTGGATCTGCAGTTGCGCCTGGCGGATCGCTTTCGCCCGGGCGTCCTTGTCGGTTGCGTAGCGGAACCAGATGTCCGAGGGCGTCGCCTTCGGGTACTCCGCTTTATAGGCGGCCATCGCCGCGGCCGGCATGCGCGACGCGAGGCCCTTTTCATCGAGCGAGTACAGCGCCTCGTCCTTCAACGTGAACAGCGCCGTCTCGTCCTTGCAGCAGCCGATGATCAAGGGCACGTCGATGACCGGGGCACCATCCCACAACTGGCGGGGGATGGACTTCCCATCGACCGCCGGCTGCGTTTTCATTCCATTCGTCGCGCGCCATAGCTCGGCGGGCGGGAGGGTTTTCAATCGCTCTAACGGCACCTTCGCCAACACCTCTCGCGTGTTCGCCGCCGCCTCGTCTGCCGTTTGCACGGCCAGTAAAGACCCGCTCTCTACGATGGCCCGGCGGAACAAGCCGCGCGCCGCCGGCATGCCCAGCAGCGCGCTGATCTTCGCCGCGCCGCCCGATTCCCCGAACACCGTCACATTTCCCGGATCACCGCCGAACGCCCCGATATTCGCCCGCACCCACTCCAACGCCGCGATCAGATCCAGCTGCCCGATGTTGGCCGTCTCCAAATGCAGATAGCCGAAGACGTTGATGCGATGATTCACGCCCACCAACACCACGTCCTGCTCCGGTGGAAAGCGGTCGGCGAAGAGTGTTAAATGGGACGACCCGGCCGAGAACCCGCCGCCGTGGATATAGACCATCACCGGTCGCTTGCCGCGCGTCGATGGCGTTAGGACGTTCACCACCAGGCAGTCCTCACTATCGGGCTGCGCGGCCAGCTCCGCGCGGCCGGCCGACCCGCGGAAGTACTCGCCAATGGTGGGGCTGAGGAAGATGTTGCCCGGCCCCTGCACGCACCGCGGACCGGTCTGGGTGCAGTCCCGCACGCCGGTCCACGGCGTCACCGGCCCCGGCGCCTGGAAGCGCTGTTGGCTGGCGTAGGGAATGCCGCGGAATACGGTGACCCCGTTGGCCCGCGCGCCGCGCACGCGGCCCGCCGTGGTTTCCGCGGTATCGGGCAGCGCAGCCAGCGCTGTAAACAAAAATTGGCGACGCAACATAGTGGGGACAGTATATCGAGTGCACCCGAATCGACGCTGGTACCATCTTAAGAAGAGTCGTAACATGCGCCCCATAGCTCTATTCCCGTTGCTGGCAGCCAGCCTGTTCAGCCAAAACCTTGCCGATTTTGAAAAGAAGGTCACCGAGTTCACCCTCGCCAACGGCCTGCACTTCATCGTCATGGAGCGGCACGAAGCCCCCGTGGTTTCGTTCCATCTCCACGTCGATTCCGGTGCCGCCAATGACCCGGCGAACGCCTCCTCCACCGCCCACATGTTTGAACACATGATCGGGAAGGGCACCACGTCCCTCGGCACCAAGAACTGGCCCGAAGAGGAGAAAGCCCTGGCCGCCGTTGAGCAGGCCTACGACAAGCTGGAAGAGGAACGCGTCAAAGGTCGCCGCTCCGATAAGGCTCAAATTGAGCGCCTGGAAGCGGCGCTGAAGAAGGCCATCGACAAGGCCAACAGCTTTGTTGACCCCAACGCCTTCACCAAGGAAATTGAACGCAACGGCGGCGTGGGTTTTAACGCCTCCACCGCGCTGGACTACACCAACTACTTCTACAGCCTGCCTGCCAACCGCACCGAACTGTGGTTCGCGCTGCAGTCGGAGTGGACGGCGAAACCGGTGTTCCGCGAGTTCTACAAGGAACGTGACGTGGTGCGCGAGGAACGCCGGATGCGAGTGGAATCGAGCACCCAGGGCAAGCTGATCGAAGCCCTGCTGACGACCTCCTTCACCGCCCACCCCTACCGCAACTTCATCGGCTGGGCCAGCGACATCGAGAACCTCCGCGCCAAGGGTGGCGCCGAGTTCCACAAGACCTATTACGTGCCCGGCAACATGTGCGTCGGGATCGTTGGCGACGTCAACCCGGCGGAGATCAAGCGGCTCGCCGAGAAGTACTTTGGCCCCATCCCGGCCGGCCCGCTGCCCCCGCGTCTGGTCACCAAGGAGCCGGTGCAACTCGGCACGAAGAAAGTGGAAATCGACGACCCGGCCCAGCCGTTCCTCATGATTGCCTACCACCGGCCGGAGGGCACCCACGCCGATGACGCCGCCCTGAGCGTGCTGAACGGCGTGCTGTCCAGCGGTCGCACCGGCATCCTGTACAAGGAGCAGGTGCGCGATAAGAAACTCGCCCTCGGCAACCAGACCATCCCGCAGTTCCCCGGCGGCAAGTATCCCAACCTGTTCCTCTATTTCGGCGTCCCGAATCAGGGCAAGAGCGTCGTCGACCTGGAGAAAAACTGGGAGGAGATCGTCACCAAGATCCAGAAGGAGGGTGTGGACGAGCCGACCGTGAAGCGCGTGAAAGTGAAGATGCGCGCCGGGCTATTGCGCGCGCTCGATAGTAACTCAGGCCTGGCCGGCGCCTTCGCCTCCACCTGGATGGAATATGGCGACTGGCGTAAGTTGTTTACTGATTTGGAAGAGCTGGACAAAGTGACTCCGGCCGACGTGCAACGCGTCGCGAAAACCTATCTGACCGCGAATAACAAGACCGTGGGCATCACCGTGCAGCCCAAGAAGGAAGAGGCTAAGTAAATGAGATTCGGAATACTCTTACTCCTTGCCGCCGCAGCCATGTTCGGGCAGGCCGCTGCCCCCCGCCCCGCCGCCGCACCGGCCAAGCCCGGCGCCATGCAGATCGGCGCGTGGAAGAACCTGAAATATGGCAAGTTGGGCGCCGTGAAGATCCCGGAGATCGAAGTCTTCACACTGAAAAACGGGCTGAAGGTGTATCTCCTGGAGAACCACACGCTGCCGTTTATCAATGGCACGATCCTGGTCAAAACCGGCAACCTGCTGGACCCGGCCCCGAAGGCCGGTCTGGGCGAACTGGCCGCCAGCGTGCTTCGCAGCGGCGGATCCAAATCGAAGACCGGCGACCAGATCGATGAACAGTTGGAGAACATCGCCGCTTCTGTTGAGTCGAACCTCAGTGAGGAAGTCGCCACCGTTGGCTTCAATTGCCTGAAGGAAAACATCGACGAAGTGCTGGGCGTCTACTTCGACCTGCTTTCCCAGCCCGAGTTCCGCCAGGACAAGATCGACCTGCTGAAGACCCAATATCGCAGCGCCATTGGCCGCCGGTACGACGAAGCCGACGATGTGAATCGCAGTGAGTTCCAGGCCATCATTTATGGTCGCGAGACGCCGTTCGGCCGCGAGGTGGAATATGAGACGCTCGACGCCATTACCCGCGCCGACCTGCAGAACTTCCACCGGCAGTATTACCATCCCGCCAACATGATGATGGCTGTTTCCGGCGATTTTGACAAAGCCGCGATGAAGGCCCGTTTGGAGCAGGTGCTGGGCAATTGGACGCCGGCTGCCGGCGCCATCCCTACCTTTCCGAAAGTAACTCATCAGGCCAAGCCCGGTATCTACGCCGGCGATAAGAAGGAAGTTACGCAGACGTTCCTCTCCATCGGTCATATGGGTGGCCTTTTGAGCGACAAAGACTACCCGGCGTTGGAGGTTCTTTCCGACATTCTCGGCGGCGGTTTCGACAGCCGCTTGTTTAAGAAGGTTCGCACGGAACTGGGCTACGCCTACAGCGTCGGCGGTGGCTGGGGCGCCGGTTATCTGCACCCGGGCACATTTCGAATTTCGGCATCAACGAAGACCGAATCCACCGTTGCCACCATCCAGACGATCCTCGACGAAGTGAATAAGATCCGCACCACCGGTGTGACGGACGAGGAAGTGTCCACTGCCAAGGATAAGGTGCTCAACAGCTTCGTCTTCAACTTCGACAAGCCGCAGAAGACGCTTTCGCGCCTCTTCCGCTACGACTATTACGGCTACCCGAAGGACTATTTGGCGCAGTATCAGAAGTCGATCGCGGCGGTGACCAAGGCTGACATTCTCCGCGTCGCCAAGCAGTATATTGACCCGTCCAAATTCGTCATCACCACCATCGGCAACATCGATGGGTTCAAGACGCCGCTGACGGATCTGAAGATGCCGATTACGAAGCTGGAGTTGAAGGTGAAGGAGCCCGCCAAGCCGGCCGTGGAAGTCTCCTCCGCCTCGCTTGCCAAGGGGAAGGCGATGCTCGGGAAGATGCAGACCGCCCTCGGCGGGGCCGATAAACTGGCCGCCGTGAAGGACGTCACCATGACCGCCAACGCCACGCTCGGCAACATGGCCGTCAAGCAGAAGGTGCTGTTCATCGTGCCCAACCAGATGCGCCAGGAGCAGGAACTGCCCTTCGGCAAAGTGCTGGTGAAGTGGGATGGGAAAACCGGTACCTTCCAGGCGCCGAACGTTCCCGCGCCGATGCCGATGCCCGCGCCGGTGGTGAAGCAGTTGAACGAGGAGCTGTTCCGCAACCTCTTCACCCTGTCGCTCAGCGACCGCGTGGAGGGCCGCACTGTCAACGCCCTTTCGGACACGGAGTTCGAAATCACCGACAAGTCCGGCAACACGGCGAAGCTCACCGTCGACCCTGCTACGGGCATGCTGGTGAAGCTTGCGTATAAGGCCATGGGGCCGCAGGGGCCGTCCGAGGTGGAGAACATCTACAAGGATTGGCGCGACGTCAATGGCGTGAAGGCGCCGTTCCTGGTGGAGATCAACCAGGGTGGCAAGAAGTCCAGCGAAATCAAATACGAAACCATCGTGGTGAACGCGGGCGTCAAAGCTGAGGAGATCATGAAATAGTGCGGTTATTTGGACTCGCAGTACTCCTAGCGGCAGGCCTTGCCGCGCAACCGGCGACGGTGCGCGGGAGGGCCATTGTCGATCAGTCGCTGGCGGCGGTGGGCGGGAAGAAATTCCTGTCCATGACCGACCGGATTGAGCAGGGCCGGTTGTACTCCTTCTACCGGGAGCAGTTGAACGGCCTGGCGACCGCCAAGGTCTATACGAAGTACGAACAGCCCGGTGGCACGCTGAACGTCCGCGAGCGCCAGTCGTTCGGCAAGAAGGAAGAGGACTACGCCTACCTGTTTACCGATAAGGAAGGCGTGCAGGTGTCGTTCCGCGGGATTCGGCCGCTGCCCGACGGGCAGTACGACCGTTACGTCGATACCACGCTCCGCAACATCTTCTACATCCTCCGTTACCGGTTGGACGAGCTGGGGATGATCTTTGAGTTCAAAGGGACTGCCGTTTTCGACAATAACCCCGTTGAGGTGGTGGATATCACTGATGGGGAGAATCGGACGGTCACCGTCTACTTCCACAGGACCACGCACCTTCCGATCCGCCAGATCTACCAGCGCCGCGACCCGGAGAAGCAGCGGAAGGTGGAGGAGATGACGGTTTACAACAAGTATCGGGACGTGGGCGGGGTGATGTGGCCGTGGAGCATCGTCCGTTTCCGCGATGGCAACAAGATTTTCGAGATGTATTCGGAGAGCGTGACGATCAACAACGCCAAGCTCGACCAGGCCCTATTCGCGCCGCCCACCAACGCCAAGCGCCTGAAACTGAACTAAGCGTCTTACAAACGCTAGAAATAGGTGTCAGACAGTGCGCCGGGATAAACCGGCATGTAGTAGGGAATGAAAGAGTCCTACAGGAAAGGAGTAGCGCCCCATCTTTTCTATCGGTCTTGGGCCTCGAGTTTTGCGGGTGTCGTCGCGAGGCGGCAGTCGAAGCGTAAACAG
>CAMATG010000410.1 GCA_945860645.1 Candidatus Sulfopaludibacter sp. SbA3
CATCGGCAAACGGAATCACGACATGTTGATGCCGCTGGTGGCCGCCGTAGTTTCCGCCACCATCATCCAGGCCGCCTGTTCGTTTACCGTCAGCCAGATTCTGTCCAAAACCGCCCAGCGCGTCATCTCCGATATGCGCCGCAAAATCCAGGTCCACATCGGCCGCCTGCCCGTGGCCTACTTCGACAAGAACAAGACCGGCGAGCTCGTCTCCCGCATCATGTACGACGTCGAAGGCCTGCGCAACCTCGTCGGTACCGGCCTCGTCGAGTTCGCCGGCGGCCTGCTCACCGCCATCCTTGCCTTGGCCATTCTCTTCCGCACCAGCCCGCTGCTCACCGTACTCGCCCTGGGCATCGTCATCTGTGTCTCGGTAGCCATGTTCTTCGGGTTCAATAAAATGCGCCCCGTCTTCAAGGAGCGCAATACGCTCTACTCCGAGATCACCGGCCGCCTCCAGGAATCGCTCTCCGGCGTCCGCGTCATCAAGGGCTATCACGCCGAATCCCGTGAAGACGCCGTCTTCGCCACCGGCGTCCAGAAACTCCTCGCCAACGTGGTCAAGACCATCACCGGCGTCTCGCTCGTCAGCCAGTCCGCCGTGGTCTTATTGGGGCTCGTCGGCGCCCTCGTCATGTGGATCGGTTCCCGCGAAATCCTCGCCGGCCACCTCACCCTCGGCGAGTTCATCACCTTCACTGCCTTCCTCGCTTTCCTCGTTGCGCCGATCTTCGGCATCGTCTCCATCGGCAGCCAGTTGAACGAAGCTCTCGTCGGTCTCGAACGCATGAAGGAGGTCCTCAGCGAACAGCGCGAAGATCAGGATCCCGCCCGCGCGCACGCCATGCCAGCCATTCGCGGCCGTGTCGAATTCGACCACGTCGACTTCGCCTACGAAGAAGGCAAGCCCGTTCTCCAGGACTTCTCCTTCGTCGCCGAACCCGGCTCGGTCACCGCCCTGGTCGGCTCCTCCGGCTCCGGTAAGTCCACCACCATCGGTCTCATCGCCGCCTTCGCCAAGCCGCAAAAGGGCCGCGTGCTGATTGATAACATCGACCTCGCCACCGTCACCCTCTCGAGCTACCGCGAGCAACTGGGCGTGGTGCTGCAGGAGACGTTCCTCTTCGACGGCACCATCCGCGAAAACGTTGCCTTCTCCCGCCCCGCGGCGACCGAAGCCGAGATCATGACCGCCATCGGGATCGCCCGTGTGGACGAGTACGCCGAGAAGTTCCCGGATAAGTACGACACCATCGTCGGCGAACGCGGCGTCCGCCTCAGTGGCGGCCAGAAACAACGTGTCGCCATCGCCCGCGCCATTCTCGCCGACCCGCGCATTCTGATCCTCGACGAAGCCACCTCCTCGCTCGACTCGGAATCGGAGGCCTACATCCAGGCCGGCCTGGCCCACCTCATGAAGGGCCGGACGACGTTCGTCATCGCCCACAGGCTCAGCACCATCCGCCGCGCCGATCAGATTCTGGTCGTCGAAAACGGCCGCATTCTGGAGTACGGCACCCACGAACAACTGCTCGCCGCCGGCGGCCGTTACGCCGATCTCTACCAGCGCCAGTACGACCTGGAAAAGAACCTCTTCCTGGCCGAAGGCGAAGGCGATACCGTCGACGAGCCGCTGCCCGAACTCACGCCCAAGGCCTACCGCCCTTCGGAGTAGCGGCCCCCGCCGCGGGGCCGCCATCGGCGGCCCGAATCGGCCATCGACCCGCTCCGGGGCGAGACGGCCCACAGCCCGCCCCCGGTCCGTCGGTATACACCCGCCGCACTGCCATCGGTGGTCTGAATCGAAAAAGGCCTACCGCCCGTCGGCGTAAAACTCCTTCCGGTGTGCTGCGGCCCAGGCCTGCATCCGTGCCGCCACGGCGGGCTGGGACGCCAGCACGTTCGCCGTCTCGTACGGGTCTTTTTCCATGTCGTATAGACTCAGCCCTATCTCGGTCTGGCGGTACACTCCCGCCGCGCCGTCGTTGCCGGCTGTCACCAACTGACGGAACTTGTGCGGCAGATGCAGCTTCCACTTGCCGTCGCCGGAGATCACGCCTTCAAAGACCGCACCCGTCGAAAAGGCGTAGTACTCGTGAGGATTGGTAGCGCCCTTGCTGCCCGATATCAGAGGCCAAACATCCTTGCCATCGATCGGGTTTTGCGGTAGCGCGGCGCCGGCCAGTTTGGCGATCGTCGGCAACAGGTCGATCGTACAGAAGGCCTTCTTGGAAACCGTGCCCGCCTTGATCTGGCCGGGGTAGCGCATGATACAGGCGCTCCGCGTGCCGCCGTCAAACCCGGTCCCTTTGGACTCGCGGAATGGCGTCTTGCCCGAATGGTTCCCGTAGGAGGTCCACGGGCCGTTATCGGAGGTCATGATCACCAGCGTATTACCGGCCACACCGGCCTTCTCCAGCGCGCCCAGGATCTGGCCGACCGACCAGTCGAGCTCGGTGATCACATCGCCATGCACCCCGTGCCCGGACTTGCCTTCGAACGCCGGACTCCGGAAGAGCGGCACGTGCGGCATTGAGTGGGGGACGTAAAGAAAAAACGGGTTGTCCTTGTGGCGGCCGATGAAGTCGACGGCGTGTTCGGTGTACCACTTGGTCAGATAGGGCTGTTCGGCCTTCGTGACCCTTTCAATTTTCACCTTCCCGTTCTCCCAGAATTGCAGGGGCTCGGGGTAGTTTTTGGGGCGTTCCGGATGGAACTCCCACATGTCGTTGGAGTACATCAGGCCGCAGGATTCGTCGAATCCGCGAGCCGGCGGCCGGGTCTCCGGCTGGTCCCCGATGTGCCATTTGCCGAAGGTAGCGGTCTTGTAGCCGGCCTTCTGGAGTACCTGGCCGACGGTGGCGAAGGAGGGGTCCACACCGCGCGCGCGCGGTCCGTGGGCGCCGAACATTTTGGTGCGGCCCGGGTAGCAACCCGTGAGCAACGCGGACCGCGAGGCGGAGCAGATAGCTTGCGGGACGTAGAAATTGTGGAACGCGCAACCCTGCTTGGCGAGCCGTTCGACATTTGGTGTCGGGTAGGGCGGTTTGCCGAAAGGGTGAAAGTCCGCCCAGCCCGAGTCATCCAGGAAAATGACGACAACATTAGGCCGCTTCGCAGCGGCGGAAAGGTAGGAAGAGCCCAATGCGGCAGACTTCAAAAACGACCGGCGATCCAGCATCCGCCGAGTATATCGCGGCCCCCACCACCGGGCTTTATCGTGCGGGCTCAGTGCGACGTCCCGGCGTGACCACGCCGGACGACTGTGCCGCCGCCGTAGCCATGAGTGACCAGCCGCCATGCGCGACGAGCCGCCCCGCCGCGACAGCGAACGGCCGCCGTGCCATGACCACGCCGGGCGACTGTACCGCCGCCGGTGCCGTGAGTGACCAGCCGCCATGCGCGACGAGTCGCCCCGCCGCGACAGCGAACAGCAGCCGCGCCATGGCCACGCTGGGCGACTGCACGGCCGCCGAAGCCGTGAGCGACCAGCCGCCATGCGCGACGAGCCGCCCCGCCGCGACTGCGAACGGCCGCTGTGCCCTGACCACGCAGGACCACACCACTGCCGTGAGTTGCTCTGCCGCTGCGCTGCTGCCCGGTGGCGGCTTGGCGGGTGGCTTCGAATCCCTGTTTCTCATATCGGCCTTCCGGCTCGCTCGCTTTAGGATTCCCGCGCGCCGGGGTATGCTCTTCTCTGTGAGCACGCCCACTCGCCGAGCTGTCCTCGGCACCGCCATCGCCCCCGCCTTCCTGCAAGGCCAGCCGCGCAAGACCTCGCGGCCCAATGTCCTGTTCATCATGGACGACCAGCACCGCGGGGACTGCGTCCGCGCCGATGGCAACCGCGCCATCCACACGCCCCACATCGATCGCATCGGCAACGAGGGCGCCCGGTTCTCCCGCGCCTACTCCACTTCGCCCACCTGCACGCCCGCGCGCAGCGCCCTGCTCACCGGGCTCTCGCCGTGGAACCACGGCATGTTGCACATGGTGGCCATGGGGTCGAAGTACCCCTACACCAAGCCCCAGGCCATGCGCGATGCCGGCTACTACACCATGGGCATCGGCAAGATGCACTACAACCCCCAGCGCGCGCTGCACGGATTCCACCAGGTCCTGCTCGACGAGAGCGGCCGCGCGCAGTCCCCCGAGTTCCGTAGCGACTACCGCGCGTGGTTCTACTCCCAGGCGCCACACCTGAACCCGGACGCCACTGGCGTGGGTTTCAACGACTATCCGGCCAAGGCCTATGTGTTGCCCGAGAACCTCCACCCCACCTACTGGACCGGGCAGACGGCGGTGAATTTTCTGAATGGCTACAACCGCCCGGAGCCCTTTTTCATGAAGGTCTCCTTCGCCCGGCCGCATAGCCCCTACGATCCGCCACAGCGGTTCATGGACCAGTACAAAGACGCCGATCTGCCGAAGGCCCACGTAGGAAAATGGGCCGCTAAAAACCAGAAGCGGAACTCGGACAAAGACGACGTCTGGCGCGGCGATCTGGGCGAGGCGCAGGTGCGTTCCTCGCGCCAGGGCTACTACGCCTCCATCTCCTTCGTGGACGAACAGGTGGGCCGGATTGTGGATGCCTTGGAGAGGCGCGGATGGCTGGAGGAGACCCTCATCATCTTCACCTCCGACCATGGCGACATGACCGGGGACCACCACCTGTGGCGCAAGTCCTACGCCTACGAAGCCTCGGCGCGGATCCCGATGGCGATGCGCTGGCCGAGGGGAATGGTCAGCACCGCGCGCGGCCAGGTGATCGACCGGCCGGTGGAGCTGCGCGACATCTTTCCGACCTGTCTGGACGCGGCCGGTGTCGAGCCAGCGCGCAAGCTGGATGGCGCGAGCCTGCTGAACCTGGCGCGGAATCCGAAGGGCGAATGGCGCGACGCGATCGACCTGGAACATGGCGTCTGCTATGCGCCGGAGAACAATTGGAACGGCTTCACCGACGGCAGATCCAAGTACATCTACCACGCCCTGCACGGCGAGGAGCAGCTGTTCGACCTGCAGAAAGACCCGGGCGAGATCAACGATCTGTCCGGCGTATCGGCCTCCGAGCCTTTGCTGCGGCAGTGGCGGCAGCGGATGGTGGCGCACCTGGAAGGGCGCGGGGAGAAGTGGGTGAAGGGCGGCCGGTTGCAGACGCGGCAGGCCATACCGAAGTCTCCGAACTACCCGGCCGCGGCGGGTTGAGAACGCAAAAAAAGACGGGCGAACGGAGTCGAGCCTTGGTAAAGACCCGGAACCGTTCGCACCGTTTGGTTAGGCGAACGTCGTGTGGCCGGCGGCTACTTTTCGGTTGTGTAGCCGGGGGGCAGGGAAACGCCCTGGCCGAAGAAAAACTGTTCCATTTGGGCAAAGAGGAATTCCTGGGCCTCTTTGGTGCCGAGGTTGAGCCGGTACTCGTTCATGAGCATTTTCATGTGCTCAACCCACATCTTCCAGGCGTCTTTGGAGACGGTGTCGTAGATGCGCTGGCCCATGGGGTGCGCCTCGAACGGGTTCTCATCGAGGCCGGGAAGTTCCTTTTGGAGCTTGGCGCAAAAGACCATGCGGACGGAGTTAGGATCAGCCATATCAGAAACCACTAGGATAACCTACTCCTCCTCCGATTCGCCTGCGCCCTCGTCGGCTTCGAAGTCTTCCTCTTCCAGTTCGGCGGCGGCCCGGGTGGGGGAGAGCGAGTCCAGATGCGGCAGGAGCGCGGTGGTGGCGGCGAAGAGCGTGGCCCAGTAGGAATCGGGGTGAGTGTAGGGACGGATGGCGAGTTTGAGATGGGTTGCGTCGAAGGACAGCAGTTCGACTTCGGGGGCTGGTGTGGCGAGGACGCCGGGCGTGGCGGCGAGGGCTTCCTTGCAGGCGGCCAGGAGGGCGGGGAGGTCGGCGTGGCGGTGGGCGGTGCCGATGAGTTCGATGCGGCGGGTGGGATTGGCGTGGTAGTTCCGGAGGATGGAGCCGAGCACCTTGGAGTTGCCGATGAAGGTGCGGACGTTGTCCTGGGTGAGCAGGGTGGTGGT
>CAMATG010000411.1 GCA_945860645.1 Candidatus Sulfopaludibacter sp. SbA3
CGGCTCCAGCCCCGAGATCTTCGCCACCGGCCTCCGCAACCCCGTCGCCATTCGCTTCCAGCCCAAAAGCAAGCGCCTCTGGACCACCGTGCAGGAGCGCGGCGGCCTGGGGGACGAACTCCCCGCCGACTTCTTCACCGAAGTGAAAAAGGGCGCCTTCTACGGCTGGCCCTTCGCCTACCTCGGCCCCAACGAAGAGCCCCGTCACAAGGGCGTGAACCCCGACGCGGTGAAGAAAACCGTCGAACCGGACTTCCTCCTCGGGCCCCATGTCTCGGCCATGACGTTTGCCTTCTACACCGGTAAATCGTTCCCCGCCAAGTACAAAAACGGCGCCTTCATCGCCCTCCGCGGTTCGTCTGAACGGGCAAAGCGCGTCGGCTATGTGCTGGCCTTCCTGCCCTTCAAGGGCGGCAAACCGGCCGGCCAGTTGGAGACCTTCCTCTCCGGCTTCCTGCCCAGCGAAGAGTCCAAGGAAGTTTACGGCCGCCCCGTCGGCGTGTTGCAACTCGCCGATGGCAGCCTGCTGCTTTCCGAAGACGGGAACAATAAGATCTTCCGGATCTCTTACTCTAAGTAAGAGCCCATATCTTTCCACTCCTGGATCTTCTTGTAGAGTCCACCCAGCGCGCCGGCCAGCGTCGGCGCGTCCGGGTGGAAGGTAGTAACTCGCTTCCGTTTCGGGGACACCGCGGCAACGTAGACCGGATCCTGTAGCAACGCGGGCTCAACGGCATCCCCCATCGGTAGACCCGCGATGGGCGGTGCGCTGGCGACGCGCGGACCGAACGGGCCATCGGCCCCGAACTGCTGCAGAATTGTCTGGATCAGGCTGGTGTGGTCGTGCGGCGGAACCGCCACCGGCGCGCCCGGTTCGCGCGGCGGATACACCGTGCCAGCCGGAATTCGCGGGTTGATGAACAGGGTCGGCACGCGGACGCCATACCGGTCATAGGGAAAGTTGTCCACCGGCGCGGAGAAGGGGGAAACCGCGTTCGGCGGCGGTACGTGATCGTACAATCCGCCGTGCTCGTCATAGGTCACGATGAACAGCGTTTTAGCGAATGTCTCCGGGTACTTCGCCAGAATGCCGTGGATCTGGTTCAACAGCGTCTCGCCCGCGCGTACGTCCACCGCCGGGGGCAGGGAACTGCCGTTCGGGTCGTTGAAATCGATGCCCGCGCCACCGGGATGGTTGGAGTTCACCGTCCCGCCAAACACGTCGCTGTAGCGCGGCTCGATGAAGGAGTATTTCGGCAGCGCGCCGTTCTGAATGTCTTTCTCGAAGTTAGTCACCGCGGAGAACTCGTCCTGGAAGTGGTAGACGTTTCCACCGATGAAGAAGTCCCAGTTATCGTAGACGTACTGGCACAGCGCCGAGATAGGGGCGTCGTGGTAGTACACCTTCCAGTTCAGCGCCGTGTCGGCGTCATCGGGCACCCCAGGCCCCTGCGCGCAGCTCTCCGGGTAGGCGTTGTCCAGCGCCTCGAAAACGGTGAAATCCTGCGCCGTCGGTTCGAACGTATCCGTAATTCCCTCAAAAAAGTCCGGGTTATTGACGCGGCTCTGGTTCGTCCCCGCCAACAAGCCCGGCGTCCCGCAGTGCGCAAAAATCCGGTTGGCGATCGTCTGCACCGGCCCCGATGCGAACCACGTGTCGCACACGGCATACCGCTTCGCCAACTCCCAACTTACCGGCATCGTCGCCGCCGAAAAGTACTGCATGATATCGAGCGGAACCGGCAGCACCGGTAAACCGCGGCCAAACTCCGGCGCTCCCGGCTGTTGCCCATAACTCCACGCGAATCCGCTCATCGGCGGCACGCCCGCCGGCAGCGGCTCCTGATTGGCGAACAACTGTTCCACCATATCCGTATACAGCTCGCCCGGGTCCGGGTACGGCGTGATGTAGGTTTGGTATTCCGCCGGCCCTTGAAACACCTTTACCGTGGGGCTGTTCGGAACATTCGGATGAAGCGGGTTCGCCTCGTTCCCAGTTAACCCGCGGAAGGTTCCTGCGGCTGTGCCTGCAGGGTAGAGTCCCCCCAGAACATTGTCAAACGATCGATTCTCAAGCATCAGCACAACGATGTGCTCAATGCCTGGAATCAGCGGCTCGCCCATTACCGTGCCTCGATTCGAACTACATACGGTCTGATGCAAGTTATAACTCAACTTTTTACCAATGGCAACGAAAGCGTGACAATTTCCAACTATCGAACGCGCAGTACTATGTGTGACCCGTCTCCTTCTCTTCGCTTTCGCGCTCTCGTTGGCCGCCCAACCCGACCTCTACCCCATTCGCAACGGCCGCCAGTCCGGTTTCATCAACCGTTCCGGTAAAGTCGTCATTCCGCCTAAGTATGACCGCGTGGAGGAGTTCCGGGAGAGCCGTGCCGTCGTCTATATCGGCTCCAATGCCGGCTATATCGACCCCGCGGGCCAGCTCCTCATCCCGGCCGTATTCTCCACCGCCACTCCCTTCGAACAGGGCCGCGCCATCGTCAGCAAAGAAGGTAAGTACAGCGTCATTGACCTGCAAGGCAAAACCGTCGCTGAAGTGCCCCACCGCGTGATGGGCGATTACAGCGCCGGCCTCGTCGTCGTTCAGCGTGCCCGCGCTGGCGCCACCCCCTCTGCCTACGGCTACATGGACCGTAACGGCCGCATGGTCATCGAGCCCAAATTCATGCCAGCCGGTAAGTTCCCCGAAGACGGCCGTGGCCTCGCCGTCGGCGGGCTGGATCGCAACTGGTGCTATTTCGACAAATCCGGCAAGATCATCCTCCGCCTACCCTTGGACGGCCACGACCGCGCCCCCGGCTTCCGCGATGGCCTGCTCCGCTGGAAAGAGGGCTTTCATTGGGGCTACAAAGACCCCAGCGGCGCCTGGGCCATCGAACCCAAGTTCGACGACGCCCAGGACTTCAACAACGGCATCGCCAGTGTGGAAAAGGATGGCGAGCGGGTGCAAATCGACACTCGCGGCGCCGTTCAACCTGCAACCAAAGGCCCCCGCGCCATCCATCCACCCTCCGATGGCCTCGCTCTCGCCGAAGATGGCGACCGCCTCGGCTACCTCACCGCCGATAGCAAACCGGCTTTTCAATTCCGTAAGTACGATGCCGCTTTCGACTATCAATGCGGAATGGCCCGCATCAAGCTCGACAGTAAGTTCGGCTACATGGACAAGTCCGGCCGCCTCACCATCCCAAACCAATACAGCAGCGCCGCCGATTTCAAGGGATGCCTCGCCATGGTTCTGTCGAACGATGGTTGGGCGTACATCGACCCATCCGGCAACTCCGTCTGGAAATCAGAGAGTAAATTCTAAGCTAACTTCTTCTTCCACGCCATGATATCGGTGGTCAACGCCGCCGACGTCTTCGTAAACGCAGAATTCAGTCCCATCTCCCGCTTAGCGTCATCGGTCTGCTTCATGTTCGCCAGCATCACAACCTTCCCCACCGATTCGTGGAACTGCGTGTGCCGAGAACAAACGGCGTTGTACAACGGCTGCTCGCTCAGACTCGGCTGAAAACCCCGCAGCCACTTTCCCATCTCGCAGGCGTCATCCCGCATCGCCGTTTTCGCGTCGATGTCGCCCACCCCGTTCTCCACCAAATCCCGCAACCGGTGCTTCCACATGGAATGCGCTGCCAGTGCCTTGTCGAGTTGCTCTAACGTACTTGCCATGCCCAACATCTCGACCAAAATGCACACGACTTTAGCCTATTGAAAGGCGACTGAACGGGTAACCGTCGCCACATGCGTCAAATCCGCAAACTGGAACCCCGCCAGCGGGAAACTCACCGTCGAAGTCGTGTTCGAAACGGAGATCGACCCCGATGAAACCCCACCCGTCACCGTGCTCACCGGCAAAAATAGCAGCACCTGCGCTGGAACGCGGAACTGCCTCGCGCTCGCCGGCACCCGGCAGCTGAAGTAGCCCCCGGCGGCCACCGGTTGCGTCGCCGACCGCGTCAACAGCGATATCCCGGCAATGTCCACAAACCCAGTCCGGTCGCCGCCCGCCCATGTGATATCCACGCCCGCCGCCCGCGACACCGTTCCCACAGCGTCCGCATTACTCCATCCAAACGCCGGGTCCGGCAGCGTGATCCCCACCGAAAACGCCGGCACCTCCGCCGACCCGCTCCCGTTATCCACCGTGTACACCCCCGGCGCCAGATAGGGCGGCGAAGGCACCGGAACCTGCCCAGGCAACGGCGTCGAACCCAACTGCGACGAATACCCGCCCGGAAACTTCGCCAACTGCTTCACGCCATTCGGTCCCGTAATCGTCATTACCGGCCCGGCGTCCAAATAACTCAGCGCGCTCGCCCCGCTGCCCCCGCTCGTGTTCACCAACGGCCCCACCACGCACCCGCCAATCACCGTCAGCGGGCTCGGCGTCGACGGCGGCACTTTACTCAAATCCGTCACCGAAAACGCCGCCGACGCCACGTCCCCTGTATAATCCACCGTCCCGATTTTCTGCTGCGACCGCACCAGCACCAGCCCCGCCGCCTTCACCGTCCCGCTCCCGCCTCCCACCGACGCCGGCAGCGGATCCGGACACGCCGGCCCAGGCGATACCGAAATCGTCGTCAAGTTACTCAGTATATTCCCCGTCTGAAACCATACCGCGGCATAACATCCAGTAACTCCCGCCGGTATCTCCACGTTAAATTGGTCCAGCCCCGCCAGTCCCGGCACCCGCCCCTGAAACGATATCTTCGCCGGCCGCCCGTCCACGAACGCCAGCACCGGCGGGTCCAGGTTCAACACCGGCGCCCCGCGGCTCTCGTCGAACGGAACCGCCCCCAGCCCCGTCCCATAAAACACCCCCACCTGTCCTGCCTGCGCGCTGTTCGTCACCGAATTCAATAGCACCTGCCCCGATGAATTCCCCACCTGCATCACCGCCGGCCCCTGCCCGTTCTGCGCTAGCGACAGAATGCCGATGCTCCGCGCGGCCACCGTAATCGGCGCCCCCGCGCTGCGCGTCCCGTTCACCGTCACCGTCAGCGTCCCCGCCCCCACCGGCGTGCGCGACGGCAGTAACCCCGCAATCTGCCCCGAAGACACAAAAAACAACAACACATCCACCGACGTCCCGCTAACAGTGACTTGCACCGACGTCCCGCCTAACTGCGCCGGCAACGGAAACCCCGCCGCCTGCACTAATGCGCCTGGCCCGATGTTACTCCCGAAAATGTCAAAAATAGAACCTTGCGCGATGCCCGCGTTCGGCATCCCCGGCAACGCGTAACTGAAATGGTTCACCACGCCGCCCGGGCTCACCACCGGTGTCTGCCCGTACACGCCGGCCATGGTCAGCAACGTCAATATAAGCGTCCGCGTCATCGTCTTTCCACAATACATGAGCCGCTACCGGCCTCGTTTACGAGTTAACAGGAGCATGGCCCATCGTCCCAAAGGCTTTCCCCTGCTCATCCTCGGCGTCTCCCTCTTCATCGCCGTCTGGAACGAAGGCTTCTACGCCTACCGCTCTTACCAATTGGATAAACCCGCCACCACCTTCTCCGGCCTCCTCCAGGCCCCCGCCCCCGCGGCCGATCCACTCTGGGGCCCCGTCCCCTCCGCCGCCGTCCTCCGCCGCACCGAAGAGTCCCGCATCGGCATGCACTACGCCCGCGGCGCCACCAGCCCCCGAAAAACATCCAGCTGGGGCCAGCCCCGCCAGACCATCTCCCCAGCCCAATCCCTCACCCTCGGCACCCACACCGTCGACGCCCGCGCCCTCGCCGCCGTCTCCCATTTCGAACCCGTCCCGCCCACGCAAGCTCTCGCCGATCAAATCGCCAAGGCCGCCCCCGGCCACCGCGTCTCCATCGAAAAGGACGCCTTCGTCCTCGAATCCACCCAGCCCCAGGACCCCGACGCCGAGTTCATCCCCGCCTTCCGCCTCCGCTTCGAACAGATCCCGCTCGCCCGCTTCACCCTCGCCGGCCACCTCAAAAGCGGCGTCATCATCCCCGTCGC
>CAMATG010000412.1 GCA_945860645.1 Candidatus Sulfopaludibacter sp. SbA3
ATGGACATGCAGATGCCGGTGATGGACGGCCTGGAGGCGACTCGCCGTCTGCGTCAACTGGGCCCCGCCATTCGCCAGGTCCCCATTCTCGCGTTGACCGCCAACGCCCTCGAAGAGGACCGCCAACGCTGCGCCGCCGCCGGGATGGACGGCTATCTGGCGAAACCGGTCGAAATGAAGGAATTGAGCGCGGCCCTGCGGCTCCATTTGGGCGACAATGGCGCCGCCTGTCCCTCTCTGCCCAAAACGGCCTAGTACGAAATCGTTGCCCCGCAATCGCAAAAACGGGGCACCGCGGTGTACACTGTGGAAATCCAACTCAGTCGGATCCGTGTCGATATGGCCGCAGTTTTGGTGATCCAGTTTGAGGAGTTCTTAGATGAACCATACGAAATTTACCCTGTTTAGCCTGTTTGTCCTCGCCTCCGCCACCAATGCCTTTGCGGCGCCCTGCATCCCCGAGACATTGAGCTACTACCAAACCAACTATGGCGAGTTGAACGCGTGCTCTTCCGGCGTGCTGAACTATTTCAGTTTCGATTTTGCCAAGCTCTCCTCTTTTGGCGCCGTCACCCCCAGCGACATCTACATCACCCCGGACCCCGCCAACAACACTCTGCTCTTCAACGGCATCCAGATGTCCACGTTTAACCACGCGGTCCTCCCGGGTCAGGCCGAACAGTATCTCATCTCCTACGTCATCGATCCGCCGCCCATCGTCGCCGGCGACGACCTCACGCTCGACCCTCCCACCGGCCCCATCTACGTCTCCCGCTGGTCCTGCACCGAACAGCCCTTCTCCCAGCTTCCTACCCCCGGTTCCATCACCGGCGTCGGCCCGACCAACTACACCGCCGGCTCATTTCAATGCATTGACGGCTCCAATCCCTATTTCCTACAAGTGAGCCCCCTCACGCAGCTCTCGGCCAGCCTCACCTTCGCCGTCCCCGCCCGCTACGTCTTCACGCGCATGGCAATCGATCTGTTGCCCGGCCAACATGCAGGCCTGGAAGGAATCGTCTCGGTAACACCCACGACGATCCCCGAACCCGGCACCTTCATCCCCGCCGCACTGGCCCTCGCCGGCATGGCCTTCCACCGCCTGCGCCGCCGCTAAACCAGCCGATTAACAGGTCAAGCCGTTGCGCGGTTCGTGCTGAGCCCTCATACTGACAGATTGAGGATCCGCGACGGCTGTTGAGCGCGGAGCTTATCTCCTCCAGGAGCGCTTTCTTTGCCCGACCGCGGTTTCCGGGTGTCCCATTTCCACTTGAGTACCAACCGGACCCTCTCCGTCGCGGCTGTGCTTTTTTGCTGCCTCCTCCCGGCGCACGCCCGCGAACTGCATCCGGAATCCGGCCAGTTCCTGCTCGAGAAATATGCGCCCAAGGTCTACGGCGCCTCCCCGCAGAACTGGGCCGTCCTGCAGGATCCGCGCGGCATCATGTACTTCGGAAATACCGAAGGCCTCGTCGAATTCGACGGCGTCCAATGGCGCCGCATCGCCCTGCCCAACGCCAGCACCGTGCGCTCTCTCGCCATGGACGACAAAGGCACCATTTTCGTCGGCGGACAAGGCGAACTCGGCTACCTCGCGCCCGACGCCCAGGGCAACGCCCAGTTCGTCTCCCTTCTCGAAAAACTCCCCGCCGAGGATCGCAAGTTCGGGGACGTCTGGAGCATCGCCGCCACCGCCGACGGCGTCTACTTCAGCTCCACCGGCCGCCTCATGCGCTGGCGCCCCAAAGAGGGCATGCGCACCTGGAAACCCGACACCCGCTTCCGCCGCGCCTACCTGATCGACGGCGTCCTGCACGTCCAGGTCACCGACATCGGCCTCCACCGTTTTCAGAACGAAAAGCTCGACCTCGTCCCCGGGGGCGATAAGCTTTCCAAAAGTGACTTGCGCGGCGTCTTCCGTCGCGGCCCGGACAACATCCTGGCCACCAACAAGGGCTGCTTCCGCATGACCGCCACCGGCCTCGAAGACTACCCCTTCGCCGCCGACGCCGCCCTCAAGGAATCGTCTCTCTACACCCTCCATCAGCTCAACAGCGATCTCCTCGCCCTCGGCACCCTCCGCGGCGGCCTGCTGCTCACCAACACCGAAGGCAAGATCCTCCGCACCATCACCAAGGACAGCGGGCTCCCCAGCGAGTACATCACCTCGGCCGCCGTCGACCGCCAGAACGGCGTCTGGCTCACCACCAGCAACGGCCTCGCCCGCTTCCAACTCCATTTGACGGCCTTCGACGAACAGAGCGGCCTCCGCGGCACGCTCATGACCCTCGCCCGCTGGAAGGATACGATCTACGCCGGCACCACCAGCGGCCTCTTTCGCCTCCAACCCGCGAAAGGCGTCGGGCTCCCCCAGTTCGAAGCCGTCGATGGCATCAAGGAAACCGTCTTCGCCCTCGTCGTCCGCCCCGGCGAACTCTGGATCGGCACTCAGAACGGGCTCTACTCCATGCCCGCCGACAAGGTCAAACTGGAGGCTAAGCTCGAAGTCGCCTACGATGTGTCGTTCTCCCCGCGCAGCGATGGCGTACTCTACGTCGCCTCCCGCACCGCCGGCATCCGCTTCCGCCGCGAAGGCGCCGAGTGGAAGAAGGCCGGCGAAGTGCTCGGCGCCGGCCAGGAGTTTCGCACCGTTGCCGAAGACGACGACGGCCGCGTCTGGTTCACCACCCGCAGCGGCATCCTGCGCGCCAACTTCGATCAGGAACCGCCCGCCGTCGAAACGTTCACCGAAGCCGACGGGCTGCCGCCGGGCTGGAAAAACCTCTTCCGCGTCCGCGGCCAACTCCGCTTCGCCACCGAAAAGGGCCTGGTCCGCTTCACCGGCCAGGACCGGAAGTTCGTGCCCGACGATTCCCTCGGCGGCGTCTTCGCCGATGGCGCCCACGGCGTCCTCCTCATGCGCGAAGACGGCCAGCGCAATGTCTGGGTCAGCGGCGCCGGCTATCACGGCGTCATGGATATCTCCAAGAACTGGCGGCCCATGCCCTTCCTCGCCGCCGGGCTCGATGAAATCTGGGCCCTGCAGGCCGATCGCGATGGCGTCGTCTGGGCCTCCGGTCCCGACGGCCGTCTGGTCCGCCGCGAGCCGCTGCCCAATTCCGACATCGACCCCTTCCGCATCCACATCCGCCGCCTCCAGGCCGCCGAAACACGCCATACCCTCTTCGGTGGCTTCGGCCGCCCCGTCGGCAATATGGAGCTGCCGACGGGCGAAAACGACCTCCGCGTCGAGTTCGCCGCGCCCTTCTTCGACGCCCCCGAACGCGTCGAATATCAGGTGTCCATCGACACCGCCGGCGGCCGCTGGTCCAACTGGACCAACGAAACCTGGAAGGATCTCAACAACCTCTGGGAGGGCAACTACCAGCTCCGCGTCCGCGCCCGCAACCCCTACGGCCAGATGACGCCCGAAGCGTCCATCTTCTTCCGCATCCTCGCCCCCTGGTATCGCGCCTGGTGGGCCTACATGCTCTACGTGCTGGCCGCCGCCGCGGTGCTCTGGATGATCCTCCAATGGCGCCTCCGCAAACTCCGCGAAAGCAACCAGCAACTGGAAGCCCTCGTCGATGAACGCACCGCGCAGATCCGCGCCCAGGAACAGCGCACCGAAGCCCTCCTGCTGAACATCCTCCCCGCCCCCATCGCTGAAGAACTGCGCTCCACCGGCGAGGTCACTCCCCACCACTTCGACGACGTCACCGTCTGCTTCACCGATTTCGTCGGCTTCACCCTCTCCAGCGAAAAACTCCCCGCCAAGGAACTGGTCGCCCATCTCCACCGCTACTTCACCGAGTTCGATAAAATCGTCGCCCGCTACGGCCTGGAAAAACTGAAGACCATCGGCGACGCCTACATGTTCGTCGCCGGCCTGCCGGAGGAAAGCGAAGCCCACGCCACCAACGCCGTTCTCGCCGCCATGGAAATCCTCGCCTGCGCCATGGAGATGAGCGCCGCCGAAGGCGGTATGCCCTGGAAACTGCGCGTCGGCCTGCACTCCGGCCCCGTCGTCGCCGGCGTCGTCGGCGTCAAGAAATTCGCCTTCGACATCTGGGGCGATACAGTCAATCTCGCCTCCCGCATGGAGTCCAGCGGCGTGCCCAATCGCGTCAATATCTCCGCCGCCACCTACGCCCGCGTCAAAGACGTCATCGCCTGCGAAGCCCGCGGCCCCATCCGCACCAAAGACGGCCGCGACCTGGCCATGTACTTCGCCAACGGCCTCGCCGTGCAGCCCGTAGGCAGCCAGACGGCGCGCTTTGGCACCGTCTTCGAACGGCCGCCAGAAGCCCTATAGCGGAATCGCCAGACCTTCCTGCGCGATCACGACGTTATCGAATTTCTCCCGCGCCTGCGCCAGCACGCCGCGCAGGAAATCGTCGGAGTGCGAAGGATCGTGATGCGCCAGCACCAGCTGCTTCACCTTCGCGTCCCGCGCCACCTGGATCGCCTCCAGCCACGTGCTGTGCCCCCAGCCGCGCTTGGTCTCATACTCTTCCGGCGTGAACTGCGCGTCGTAAACCAGAATGTCGGCGCCCTCGGCGTTTTCGCGCAGCACGCGGTCCAGCGTCGGGTCCCCGTGCTCGTGGTCGCAGGCGTGAACCACCACCGCGCCCTGGCTCTCCAACCGGAATCCGGAGGCGCCCTGCGGATGGTTCAACGGGAAAGCGTGCACGCGCAACCGGTTGTCTTCCAGCGGACGGTCCGCAATCTGAACGAACTCGCGCTTGGCCGCCAGCAGGTCGAACCGCACCGGGAAATACGGGTTCGTCATCTGCCCTTCCAGAATCTCCGCCGTCTCCGCGGGCGGCTTGCTCGAATGAAACGTCACGTGGTTCGCCGGGCTGTATAGCGGCGCGAAGAACGGAATGCCCTGGATGTGATCCCAGTGAAAATGCGTCATCAGGAACGAAACGTCCAGACTCTGCCCGGGGAACCGCTGCAACAACGAAAGCCCCAACTTCCGCGCGCCCGTCCCGCCGTCGATAACAACGATCGCGCCGTCGGCCAGTCGCAGTTCAAGGCAGGTGGTGTTCCCCCCATACCCAAGGTTCTCCGGTGCCGGAGTGGGGATGGAGCCTCGTACTCCCCAGAAGTTGAGTTCCATCCGGAACGGGTTGTTCATCAAGTTCGGTCCCTTGTCCTCGTGCTGATTCGAACAAACAGGCTATCTGTGTGAGCTTACTCGATTCGGATCGCTCGCCGCAAAGGTTCGTTACAAAAGAAGATATCGACGAATGGAACGCGTCAGTTAAAATCAAGAAACCCATGCAGCGCGACGAACAGATTTCGCGAGTGATCTTCGCCTACGCCACCCGGATCGGCGAGGCCCGCGAAACCGACGCCGTCCTCCGGCTCAACGCCGACATGGCCCGCGACCTCGTCGGCGCCGACCGCTGCAGCATCTGGCTCATCGACGACAAGAACCAGCAGCTCTGGACCAAGGTCGCCCACGGCATGCCCGAAATCCGCATCCCCCTCGGCCAGGGCCTCGCCGGCGCCTGCATCGATGGCAATGAAACCATCGTCGTCAACGACACCTCCCAGGACGCCCGCTTCCTCAAGATCGATTCCAAAGGCGGCTACGAAACCAAATCCGTCCTCGCCATGCCGCTCAAAGGTTCCGACGGCAACGTCATCGGCGCCCTCCAGGCATTGAACAAACCCGGCGGCTTCTCCCAGGAGGACGTCGATCTCCTCGGCCTCGCCGCCGCCTACTCCGCCAGCGCCCTCGAATCCCAATGGCTCCGCGCCGAAGCCGAAGCCGCCCGCCTCGTCCTCCGCGAACTCGAAATCGCCCGCACCGTCCAGGAACGCCTCTTCCCCCAGGACCCGCCCAAACTTCCCTCCCTCGATTACGCCGCCACCTGCCGCCCCGCCAAAACCGTCGGCGGCGATTACTACGACTTCATCGGCATGCCCGGCGACGGCCTCTTCTTCACCCTCGGCGACATCTCCGGCAAAGGCATCGCCGCCGCCGTCCT
>CAMATG010000413.1 GCA_945860645.1 Candidatus Sulfopaludibacter sp. SbA3
GGGGGGCGCGATTCTCCGTTCCTTCTGCGGGTGGCTTTGCGTTTGGGGACACTCCTGCTGTTTGGATTTCGGGCCGAACGCCGTCGGGGTTTTGCCCGGAGTGTCCCCGGGGTGGTTGGGGGTCGCGATTCTCCGCTCCCTCTGCGGGGGGGGGCGCGTTTGGGTTTCGGGCCGAACGGCGCCGAGGTGATTTATCTTCCGTATTTGAGGATTTTCAGCCAGGATTGGCCTTCGGTCCAGTCGAAACGGTACTCGGCTTTGACGTCGAAACCGTTGCCCATGAGCAGAACGCCGGGGCGGCGAACTAGCCCGACGGCGGGCAGGCGGGCGAAGATGAGCCCGTCTTTGTTCATGTAGTGGAACAGAGTCCAGGTGGGCTTCAAGGCCAGGCGGCCAGCGATGGGAATGGACAGGCCCGCCGTGAATAGATTCGACAAGCGGGTGTCAAGCGGGATGTCCTTGCCGTGATTGAAGTACCAGCGGCCGCGGTTTTCGATGACCAGTTGCGCGGCGTTGGAGGGCATGAGCGGAATGCGCCATTGGAAGTTCATGAACATGCCTGATTCCATGCCGCCTCCCATGGTGGTTTGCTGTTTCAGGTCTTCGCGGGTGGGGACGTTGGGGAGAATGCGCGTGGCATTCGCCAGGCAACTGGCCAGGTTTTCGAATTGGAGCTGGCAGGGGGCGAGATCCTCAATTTGATAGCTGGCGGGGCGGCGGACGACGCCGGTGAAGAGGCCCCATTCGGCCCAGCTATCGCGGGTTTCACGGCGGAGGCCGAGCTTGGCCAGGGTGCGCGTGGTGCGGCCGAGGCTGGCGTCGTAGGAGAGCGTGGCGCGGCAGTCGCCGTTGGGGCAATCGCCTTCGGGGCGGTAGGCGATGCGGGCGGCGAACAACGGGTTTTGAAGCTGGGTGTTAACGATGCCGGAGACCTGCACGCCCCACCACGGACGCTGGAAGATGGACCGGCGGACGGCGTGGCGCCAGCCGGCTTCGACGGAGATTTCGTTTTGCGGGTAGGTGTGGACGAGGCGGGAATCGGTG
This sequence comes from Candidatus Sulfopaludibacter sp. SbA3, assembly GCA_945860645.1. Taxonomy (GTDB): domain Bacteria; phylum Acidobacteriota; class Terriglobia; order Bryobacterales; family Bryobacteraceae. The sequence goes on from CAMATG010000413.1 coordinate 1,045, forward strand.
CTGGCGATGCGGAGATTTTGCAGGCGGCCTTCGGAGCGGAGGAAGTCCGTGGAACTGATTTTTTCGCGCCGGAGTTCGGCGGCCCAGGAGGTGTTCAGTTGGTGATTTTCCGCCGTGTTGACGCGGCTTTCGGTGATCCCTTCAAAGGCCGTAAGCAGCGCGGCCTGGCTGGATTGGTTGTGCCAGTAGTCGGACCAGGAGATGTCGCTGCGTTCGAGGACCACGCGCCAGCGGGGGCGGGTCTGGGTGAGCGTTTCCTGGTTGGTGGTTACGCTTTTGGTGAGGCTGGGGAAGCTCGGGGTGCCGGCGGCGGCGGAGTGGAAGTACTCGCTGAACTGCATGGCGAGGGTGGCTTCGGGTTCGACGGGGAAGCCGGGCCATTCGAGGTAGTCGAGATAGGTGCTGAAGTCGATGGCTTTGCCGCGGGCAAGTTTGGCGGTTTCGGGATCGCGGAGGCGGTTGAGGACCAGTTCGGAGAGGCGGGACTGGACTTTGATGTTGGCGGCGCGTTCGGGGCCGCCGGTGAGCTCCTGGGCGAGTTCAGGATAGCCGGTGTCGCCGAAGGCCAGATAATCGGTCATGGCGACGAGGTACGGTTTGTCGTCTTCGATGGGGGCGCCGTTGACGATGTAGCGCAAGGAATCGGGATCGCGGAAGATGCCGAGGGAGAGGAGGCCGCGCTTGCTTTCGGCTTCGTAGTAGTAGACGTCGCGATCGGCTTCGTCGAATTCAAAAGAGCGGTCGAGGGCGCGTTTCAGGGAGGACCCTTTGACGAGGCGAGGGGTGAGGAAATCGCCTTTCCAGAGAATGCTTTCGACGGCGGCGCGGAGCTTGTCGTCGTCGGTGGCGGGGCCGGCGACGACTTGCTGCAACAGCTCGTCGGCCTTGAAGAGATCGCGACGCTGGAGGAGGGCGACGGAGGCGTTGGCGGTGACGCGCATCGTTTCGAGAACGAGTTGGCGGAAGTTGAGCGAGTCCAAGTCGCCGGGGTGGCGGTCGAGGCGTTCGAGCGCAGTTTTCAGAGCCTTTGCGATGGGCGCGCCGGGCTGGACGTGGAGCGGGTGGGAGGGCCCGGCGAAGGTGCGAGTGGCGAAGGGCCTGCGTTTGCCTTCCAGGAGGACGGACTGCGCGTGGACGGAGATGACGCCCTTGGCGTTGTCGTCAAAGATGGGTTTGGGGGAGACCACCAGCGGCGGATACTGGGCGGGATATTGGACGCTGGGAAAGGGGGTGAAGGTGAAGGGGTTGGACTCGGCGATGACGAGATCGAAGCGGTTTTTTGTGCGGCGCTGGACGGAGGAGGCGGCTTCGGCGGGCATCTGGGCGAGGAGGATCGTCTGCGTTTCCGGGGTGCAGTGGCCGACGGCTTCGCAGTAGTCCAGGAGCTGTTCGAGGGACTGAATGGCGTCGATGGTGGTGGCGCGGATTTCGTGGCGGTGCTTGGGATCGAGCCAGACGGTGTTGAGCAGGCCGACCTGTTTTTCAAGGCCCGGGAGGACGATGCCCATAACGACGGCGTTGCGTTTCGGGTCGTGGAAATAAGGCGCGGGGAAGGCGTCTTTGGAGTTGAACTGCCCGTACTGGAAGAAGGGCTGGGCGACTTCGAAGAGGGTACAGACCTGCGATTCTTCGAGCTTCGCGCAGAGGTGGTAGGCGGTGATTTCCTTGAGCGGTTTTTGGGTCTTCGGCAGGGCGTAGACCTTCGTTTCTTTGGCTTCCAACTGTTCTTTGGCTTCCAGCTGGATGATTTCGCCTTTGGCGGGGCAGGCTTCGTCCCGGCCGTCGGCGATGACGGGACACAGCACAACTCGTTCTGGCGTGCCGGTAACGCCGAACTGGCGGACCCAGGGGAGGACGGTGGTGGGGAGGGTGAAGGTGACGGCGGCGCCGGGGGATGTGTAGTTCTTTTTGCGGAAGCGATCGGGGACGCGGTTGGGAGGATCGAGGAGTTTGCCGGTGATGACGAGGTTGGTCCCGAGCATTTGGGTGGGTTTCGGCTGGCGGGCGAGGAAGCGGGAGATTTGGCGAAGGCGTTCGGCGCCGAAGTAGAAATCGTGTTTGCCGGGGACGAGGGCGTCGTAGCCCGCGTCGAGGAGGAACTGGGCGACGGCGTCGCCTTCGATGACGGTGTTGGCGGTGGATTGGGACTCGACGATGTTCGCGAATTTCTTGGGGTCGACATCGCTGAGGATGATCCAGCCGTGGGGTTCGTGATAGAGCAGTTCATCCTTGCCGATGGCGCGCGGGCCGGCGGCGGTTTGGACGACGACGCTGCGGGCGCGGTAGTCGAGGGAGAAGTGATCGCCGGTGCCTAGGAGGAGGGAGTGGGTAGAATCGGTTCGGGCTTGCTTGAAAAGGGTTTGGAGGGCTTGGCCGAAGCTGGATTCGCTTTGGATGCACTTGCGGTCGTAGTGCTGGACGCCGTTGACGACTTTGCCAGGAACGAACTGTTCCTCGGCGCAGGCGCGGGCGTAGCCGATCAGATCGCCGGTGTAGATGACGCGAAGATCGGCTGCCCCGAGCGCGGTCGCCAGGAATAGGAGAGTCCAGAATCGCATGGTTCTGGAAAGGGTAGCGCAGTTACAACGCGGGACGGGCCACAGTTTCCTTGGTGAAGCGTTCGGACCAGCGGATGCGGCCGGTGGCCTGCATGGCGATGAAGAGCGTGGCGATGGCGCCGACGGTGATGGCCAGGCCTGTGAAGCCTCGGAAAAAGAAGGCGTAGGAGAAGAGGACGAGATAGACGAACTGGCCGAGGGCGGCTTCCCGGAAGGCGAACCGGCTGCCGGTGACCAGGCGCAGATAGGTGGTGACGAGGGCGATGGAGACGGCTGACGATACGAGGAAGGCGGCGTTGATATTGATGTGATCGACTAAGTAGGCGTTGAGTAAGTGGAAGGCGAAGAAGGCGGCGGCGAGGAAAAAGTAATTCATGGGGTGCATGTCGATGTTACGGAGGGTTGTTATCAGGAAGATGAAGAAGAAAAAGAAGAATAGGGACACGGGGGCGAAGTAGCTGATCTCGGCGGCGAGCGGTCCGGGTTGGAGCTTCTGGGGCATGGACATGGCGATTTGATAGCCGGAGAGGAGGCTTTGGTAGGTCCAGGTGAGTTCCCAGCCTGCGGGCGTTTCGCGCTTGGCGCCGGGGGCGAGGGTGTTGTCGGGGAAATCGATGTCGTGGAAGTTGGTCGACATTTTCATGGCGAAGTCGCGCACTTCCTTGACCTTGTCGCCGAAGCTGTAGCGCCAGGATTCCAGGCCCTGGGATTTGTAGCGGACGTTGAGTTTTAGGAGCTCGGCTGGATTGGCGTGGGCGGTGAGGACGATGTTGTTCCCGTTCATGTTGAGGGGTTGAGGCTGGCCGTTGAGGGTGACGGCGAGGCCGTCGTAGATGGCCTGTTCGGCGGGGAGCGGGACGTGGAGGAGGAAGGTGCGGGGCGCGTCGTCGGGATTGCGGTAGGAGTAATCGCCCTGGAAGGCGACGGTGTAGGTGGAGTACCAGAGGAGGCCTTTTTGGCGGTGTTCGAGGTTGAGGGCGACGTCGACACGGGACTGGGCAGCAGGGACGGGAGTTTGGACGGTGACCTTCTTGGTGACTTTGCGGGTGGCGCCTTTTTCCTGGATCTCTTCGGTGACGTCCTCGGTGGTTTCGCGGAGGCAGGAGGGGGCGACCTGGACTTGGGGCGTTCCCCAGACGGACTGGATGCGGGTGCCGAGGCGATCGGCGGAGGAGTTGGTTCGAGAGTTGATGGTGGAGCCGAGGATGAGCCAGGCGATGGAGGTGGCAATGAAGATGGCGATTAGGGAGAGGATGCGAAGGATCACGAGGACAGGATGGCCGATCCCCCCCCCATAAAGTAAAGTACTTTTCGACAGAAAGCTAAATGGTAGACTTGTAAATATATGGTTCCGGGGAACGGAAACATTTCTACAGCCGTTTGTAAGGTGATGGCATCCATAGAGGGCTGTAGGCGAGTTGGGTCATTTTATTCATGAACGCATTCTGGTATAAACTTTCCACCGCATTCGAGCTGGCGCTGAGTTCGATCATGGCGCATAAACTGCGGAGTTTCTTGACGCTGTTGGGCGTCATTATTGGCGTTTCGAGCGTGGTGCTGGTGGGGGCGGCGATTGAGGGGTTGGGGAATTATGCGAACCAGACGACGTCGAAGGCGTTTGGGAGCGAGTCGTTTCTGATTGCGCAGATTGCCAATGTGGGCAAGATGACGCGGAAGGAGCGGGCGGAGAAGTTGCGGGTGAATAAAGAGATCCGGCCGGAGGATCTGGCGTATTTGCGGGCGACGACGGGGGAGCAGATGCTGTATAGCCCCTACCGGAACCGCATCGACGACGTGAAGTATAAAGAGACGACTTTTGAGAACGCGTCGATTATTGGGACGGCGGCGGTGCTGCCGGAGATCCGGGAAGTGATCACGACCGAGGGGCGGTTCTTTACCGAACAAGAAGAACAGAACCGGCAGTTTGTGTGCATTATCGGGGTGGATATTGCGCAGAAGTTTTTTGAGGGGGCGAGCCCGATCGGGAAGTCGATCACGCTGCGGGGCTATTCGTTCCTGGTTGTGGGGTTGCAGGAGAAGTTGGGGAACGCGGGGGGGCGGTCGCAAGACGGGTCGGTGTATATTCCGGATTCGGTGTTTACGAGGATTATCGGGCCTTCGCGGTCGATTTCGTTGTTTGCGCGACCGCGGCCGGAGAGCGGGTTGTCCTTAGACCAGGGGCTGGATGTGGTGAGGGCGGCATTGCGGACGCGGTTCAAGACGCGGCCGGGGGCGGTGGACAATTTCGACTTTTTGACGCCGGATTCGATTCGGGCGTTCATCGATCAGATTTTGGGATTGATCGGGGCGGTGATTGTTCCGGTGACGATGATTTCGCTGGTTGTTGGCGGGATTGTGATTATGAATATCATGCTGGTGAGTGTGACGGAG